>JAZOBW010000171.1:0-7315 GCA_045596185.1 Acutalibacteraceae bacterium
ATACATATTGGCTTGCTGACGGTGTTCATCCCACCGCTATGGGACACGAACTTATCAAACGTGAATGGATAAAGGCTTTTAATAAATTATAATATTTTGCATAAAAAGAAGTAGACCTGAACGGTCTGCCGCTTTTGCTGTATTGTTATGTCAGTCATCTAAACGCTTTAGTATCTCATCGTTCTGGCATATTACCTGTCCCATACCGTATATAAGGAACATTGTAATGGCGGCAACAACAGTGCCGAAAATTATAATTCCTGCTGAAATGGCGATATAAAGTGCTTCGGCAGAGAAAAAGAAATATGCCAAAAGGAAAGAAACACCAATGATAGCGAAGGCTATTATAAATGCTATTGCTTTTATAATGTTTCCCAGATTTTTGAAAATACTTTGGCTGTATGTGCTCACATAGTTTGATTTTTTTCTGCGATAGGCAGGGGATGTTGAACTTATATCCTCCATATCGTCGGGAGAAATAAAGGGTTGTTCTTGCATATCGATACTCCTTTACTTATATCAGCATTTTTCAACGCCGATAGTTACGGTATTGCCGTTAATATCCCATTCTTTAACAAATCCGCAGGGTTCCGAAACCGAGATGCTGTCGGCAAGGGTATCGCCGGAAATTTCTCCGCTTCTGATTCGGGCAACCGAAACAACCTTTTCATCGCCCTTAAGGGTTACGATAATATGATCGGTAACATTGAAACCTGCTTCTTTTCGCATGGTCTGTATCTTGCTGATAAGTTCTCTTATCAAACCTTCATCTATCAGTTCGGGGGTGAGCGTTGTATCAAGGGATACTGTAACACCCCTGTCGGTAACGGTGTAGAAACCTTCCTTCTGTGTTGCCTCTATAATAAGGTCTTCTTCGGAAAGTGTAACATCGCCCGAAGCAAGATTAAGAACAATGGCACCGTTGGTATCAAGTTCCTTTTTGGCGGCTACCGTGTCAAGAGCAGAAAGTGCGGCACGGATATCACCGAGTTGTTTTCCGTACTTGGGTCCCACCGTTTTAAGTTGCGGTTTGAACAGATAACTTACAAGGTCATCAGTGTTCTCAATAAATTCAACATTTTTAATATTGAGTTCTTCGCGTACAATTGCGGTGCAGAATTCATCAAGAGCGCCATCTGCTTTTACATACATAGTATTAAGGGGTTGACGGTTCTTTATAACAGCGCCGTTTCTTGCGGAGCGGCCGAGAACAACGATTTTTAGAACCTTTTCCATTTCATCTTCAAGATTGCGGTCTATAAGCGACTCGTCAACCTCGGGGAAATCACACAGATGTATGCTTATGGGAGCATCGTTGTCTATGCTTTTTACAAGGTTCTGATAGATGCTTTCGCTCATAAACGGAATCATAGGAGCGGCAGCCTTTGCAGTGGTTACCAAAGCGGTATAAAGGGTCATATATGCGGCAACCTTATCATCAGTAAGTTCGGTGCCCCAATAGCGTTCGCGTCCGCGTCTTACATACCAGTTGCTCATCTCGTCTACAAATTCATCAAGTGCATTTGCCGCTTCGGGTATGCGATAGTTTGCAAGATTGGAATCGACCTGTGCCACCATGGAATTCAGGCGTGAAAGTAACCATTTGTCCATAATGGTAAGATGATCCATATCAAGTTTATGCTCGGTAGGATCAAATTTATCAATATTTGCATATAGCACATAAAATGCATAGGTGTTCCATAGGGTACCCATAAACTTGCGCTGACCTTCGGTTACGGCCTTGCCGTGGAAACGGTTGGGAAGCCACGGTGCAGAGTTGGTGTAGAAGTACCAACGTATAGCATCTGCGCCATAGGTCTCCAAAGCATCAAACGGGTCGACTGCGTTGCCTTTAGATTTGGACATCTTCTGACCGTTTTCGTCCTGAACATGGCCGAGAACGATAACATTTTTATACGGTGCTTTATCAAAAATAAGTGTTGATATAGCAAGTAGTGAATAGAACCAACCTCTTGTCTGGTCAACTGCTTCCGAAATAAAGTCGGCAGGGAACTGCGATTCGAAAAGTTCCTTATTCTCAAAGGGATAGTGATGCTGTGCAAATGGCATAGAACCCGAATCAAACCAACAGTCGATAACTTCGGGAACGCGGTGCATTTCCTTGCCACAGTGGGGGCACCTGATTGTAACCGCATCAATATAGGGACGGTGAAGTTCTATATCCTCAGGGCAGTTATCGGAAAGTGATTTAAGTTCTTCAATGCTGCCTATTGAATGAAGATGACCGCATTCGCATTGCCAGATGTTAAGCGGTGAACCCCACTAACGGTTACGGGATATACCCCAATCCTGAACATTTTTAAGCCAGTCGCCGAAACGGCCTTTACCGATGCTTTCGGGTATCCAGTTGATGGTGTCGTTGTTGCGGATGAGATTTTCCTTAACATCGGTCATCTTGATGAACCACGATTCACGGGCATAGTAGATAAGGGGGGTATCGCATCTCCAGCAGAAGGGATAGTCGTGCTCAAACTTAGGTGCATCAAAAAGAAGATTTGCTGCATCAAGGTCTTTAAGAACAACGGGATCGGCATCCTTTACAAACATACCTGCATAGGGTGTATCTTCGGTCAGTTCACCCTTGCTGTCAACAAACTGCACAAAGGGAAGATCGTACTTTCTGCCAACCTTAGCATCGTCTTCACCGAATGCAGGGGCTATATGAACGATACCGGTACCGTCGGTCATAGTTACATAACCGTCGCAGGTTATAAAGTGACCTTTCTTGTTCTGCTTTTCGCAAACAGGCTTAACAAAATCAAACAGCGGCTCGTATTCTTTATACTCAAGGTCGCTGCCCTTGAAGGTTTCAAGAATTTCGTAAGCAGGTGTATCCTCGGTGGCTAATTTGCCAAGCACCTTATCAAGAAGGGCGTTTGCCATATAGTAGGTATAACCGTCTGCTGCCTTAACACGGCAGTAGGTCTCATCGGGGTTTACACACAGTGCAACATTGGAGGGCAGTGTCCATGGGGTGGTGGTCCACGCAAGGAAGAACGCATCTTCACCTACAACCTTGAAACGGACAACCGCACTGCGTTCTTTTACATTTTTATATCCCTGAGCAACTTCGTGGGAGGAAAGCGGGGTTCCGCAACGGGGACAATAGGGAACTATCTTAAATCCCTTGTAAAGCAGGCCCTTATCAAATATCTGTTTAAGCGCCCACCATTCAGATTCTATGAAGTTGTTATCGTAGGTTACATAGGGGTCATCCATATCGGCCCAGAAACCGACTGTTTTTGAAAAATCTTCCCACATGCCCTTATACTTCCAAACGCTTTCTTTGCAGTGGTCGATAAAGGGTTCAAGACCGTATTCTTCAATCTGTTCCTTTCCGTCAAGTCCCAAAAGTTTTTCAACTTCAAGTTCAACGGGAAGACCGTGGGTATCCCAACCTGCCTTTCGGGGAACCATATATCCTTTCATTGTGCGGTAACGGGGAATCATATCCTTTATAACACGGGTAAGAACATGACCGATATGGGGTTTGCCGTTGGCGGTGGGAGGGCCGTCGTAAAATACATACGGCTCACCCTTTGCGCGGGAGTCAATGCTCTTTTCAAAAATCTGTTTTTCGTCCCAGAATTTTTTGATTTCCTTTTCCTGTTCAACAAAGTTCAGGTTGGGTGAAATGTTTTTATACATTCTTTTATCTCCTTTTCGCAGATTTTTATATCCGCGTAAATAACTTTTAGGCATTATTGGATATTTTACCATATTACACAGGAAAAATCAATCATTAAAATACTTTTATAATATAATAATATTTTAATACTTTTTTCTTGTCTTTTTGTCAATAATGTTTTATAATAATACGGATAATAGAGTATATATTGGAGTGGTATAACTTGTTAATAAATGCTTTTAATGGGCAAATAAGTTTTTATTCGGTGATTGTTGATGTAATTTCGGTTATCATTGTCGTATTTATCACCCTTCCCATACATGAGTTTGCGCACGGCTTCGTTGCATATAAACTCGGCGACCCCACACCCCGTTGGCAAGGCCGTCTAACACTTAATCCTATGGCACATATCGACTGGATGGGTGCGGCGGCTATGTTGCTTTTGGGTATAGGTTGGGCTAAACCTGTTCAGGTGAATTCGAATTATTTCAAAAAGCCGAAGCGTGATATGGCAATAACTGCACTTGCGGGGCCTACCGCAAACCTTATCGTTGCGTTTTTATCACTGCTTATTGCAAATGCCTTGCGTACATTTCTTCCCGGAATAAGAGCCGTCTTTTTCATCTGCGATATTTTTGGCGGAATAGCAGGGGTGAATATTTTCCTTGCGGTATTTAATCTTATTCCCATTCCTCCGCTTGACGGTTCGCGTCTGTTGGCCGCATTTCTGCCCGATAGGCAGTATTATGCACTTATGCGATATGAACGATATCTTTTTATTGCGGTAATCGTTCTTATGGCAACCAATGTGCTCAGCCGTCCGTTGTCGATGATGTCAAACGCTATTTTCAATGCTATAAGTATTCTGGCATATCTGCCTTTTGCGCTATTCTGAAATCGGAGATAAAAAATGGAAACAACTTTGTCCTATAAACTTGAAAGTTTTGAAGGTCCTCTAGACCTTTTGTTGCAACTTATTGCAAGGAATAAACTGAATATTTATGATATAAAACTTTCGGTTCTTATTGAGCAGTATCTTGAGCAGATGGAAATATTCCGTCAGCAACAGATGGATATCTCAAGCGAATTTCTTGAGATGGCTTCAAGACTTATTTATATGAAAACCGTCAGTCTGTTGCCTAAACATGATGAAATTGTAAAACTGAAAGAAGAACTTACCGGCGAACTTCTTGAATATCAGGTCTGCCGTGAAATGGCACAAAAGCTCTCACTTATGACGGGTGGATTTGATAAATTCATAAGAAAACCGCAGGAAGTAGAACTTGATAAGACCTATGAACTGGTGCACGAACCCGAAGTGATATTTAATTCCTATCTTTCTGCTGTCGGCAGGGGACAGCGCCGTCTGCCGCCTCCTGTTACACCCTTCACTAAAATCGTTGCAAAGAAAATAGTTTCGGTTTCTACCAAAATAGTCTTTGTTATGCGAAATCTTATAAAGGGCGGCAAAAAGAAGATATCTTCCCTTTACAGGTCTGCATCGGGTCGTTCGGAACTGGTAGCAACATTTCTTGCTGTTTTAGAACTTTGTAAGGCTAACCGTGTTGAAATTTCGGGTGACGGCGAAGATATGGAAATCAAACTTATCAGGGGGCATAAGAACAAATGAATAATCAACAGTTGTTATCCGCATTAGAGGCGGTTATATTCTCGTCGGGCGACCCTATAAGTATAGAACGTCTGGCGCAGGTTTTTGAACTTGAACCCGAAAAAATAGAGAAAGCCGCGGATGAACTTGCCGAAAAGTTAAATAATAACAACAGCGGCGTTTGTCTTTTAAGGTTGGAAAACACATATCAACTTGCCAGTCGCGAAGAATATGCACAGTACATTAAAAAGGCATTTGATATCCGTCGCCGTACACCGCTTTCACCTGCCGCACTGGAGGTTTTGGCGGTCATCGCCTATAATCAACCCGTAACTCGTTCTTTTATCGAGCAGGTGCGTGGTGTGGACTGTTCGGGTGTTGTTTCTACTTTGGTAGAAAAGGAACTTATCGAAGAACGAGGAAGGCTGGAACTACCCGGAAAGCCTTTGCTTTACGGCACAACTAAAAACTTTTTACGATGCTTTTCGCTTGGCGATCTAGGTGATCTTCCTCCGCTTCCCAAAAATACACCCGAGGAAAACGATGTCGGAGAGCAGATAGCAATCGATGAGACCGTTTCTGAAGATATTCCCTCTTAAAACAGCAAATAAATCAATATAAAGGACCGTGAGTACAATGAGTGAAAATAACATCAAGGGCATAATGGATTCCACAATGGAAAAACTTCGTGCAATGGTAGATGCCGATACAATAGTCGGTACACCAATTACCGTTGAAGGCATAACTATGATACCCGTTTCGCGAGTATCCTTTGGTATGGCTACCGGCGGAAGTGATTTCCCCAGCAAAAATCAGTCGCAACTTTTTGGTGGCGGCGGCGGTGCAGGTGTTTCTATTCAACCGGTTGCGTTTATCGCCATTAAGGATGGAAATGTTCATATGATGCCTGTTTATAATGATATGTCTGCTGCCGAAAAGGCTATAAATATGGCTCCCGAACTTATCGATAAGGTTAGGGAACTGTTTCCCAAAAAGGAAAAGGCAGATATAGCGGAGTAATACCTGCACACATCACCTCATAAAATTTAGGGGTGTTGTGAATGAAATTTTTAATATGTCTGATTGTCACGGCGATGGTAATATCCTCCACCGCCGTGACTGCTGTAAGTAACAGCGCAAGAGCATCGGTAGTTATCGATGCTGAAAGCGGCGAAATACTTTATTCGGCCAATTGCGATGAATGTATGTCAATGGCAAGTACAACAAAGATAATGTCGGCGCTGCTTATCTGTGAGCGTGAGGATATCGATCGGGAAATTACCGTTACAAAGGAAATGGTGGCGGTTGAAGGTTCGTCGATGGGGCTTCTTGTGGGCGATACCGTGACCTTCAGGGATCTGATATACGGAATGTTACTTGCATCGGGTAATGATGCCGCAAATACTGCTGCTATTGCCGATAGCGGAAGTGTTGAGGCATTTGTTGAAAAAATGAATAACAGGGCGAAGGAAATGGGTCTTGAAAACACCCATTTTGTAACACCGTCCGGTCTTGATGCCGAAGGTCACTGTACTACAGCATACGAACTCGCGCTTATTGCCAGAACAGCACTCGAAAATCCTCTTTTTGCCGAGGCTGTTTCCTGCGAAAGTGCTACGCTTTATTACGGAAATCCGCCTTATAAACGGTCGGTAAAAAATCACAATAAACTTCTCGGAATGTATGAAGATGTTGTGGGTGTTAAAACGGGCTTTACAAAAAAATCCGGTCGCTGTCTCGTTTCGGCTGCCAGACGTAACGGCGCAACGGTTATTGCCGTAACGCTGAATGACCCCAATGATTGGCAGGACCACCGTGCCCTGCTCGATTATGGACTTTCGCAGATAGAATCGGTGAATATCACTCCCGAAATCACCGACACACTAAAGGTTCTCGGCGGAAAGTATGATACACTTAAACTTTCGGCAGAAAACGCCGAATTTCATATTCCGTCCAATTCCGGACTTACATATACGGTATCGTTGCCGAATTTTGTCTATGCCCCGATAGAGCAGGGAGAGCAAAGTCGGATCGTAGCCATGTCGTTCTGTGAGCCA
>JAZOBW010000172.1:0-2711 GCA_045596185.1 Acutalibacteraceae bacterium
GTAAGCCCACTGTGCCATGCTGCTCTTTTGAAAGCCATAAAAACAACTCCTTTTCAAGTTTTACATATCTAGTTTATCATAAATATTTTTTAATGTCAAGAAAACGCAGAATGATTGTTTATGTACTTTATGAAACACATAATTTTGTCTTTTGAAATCACTTCAGTTTTTATCTTACAAAATCGATTGCAAAGTTTTGATAAAAGTATAAACCCACCGTTTATTATATCGTTGTTTGCGCTGCTTTTTATTATATAAAACTAATATCCTTTTTTTAAATCAACCAGGTCTGTAATTTCACCTTTTTGTATATAGTTAATAACTTTTTGTGTAATGTCATTTACATATCGTTGATGTCCGTATTCATTTCGGGTCGCTTGGTGGGGTGACAGTACAATATTGTCAAGTTCAATAAAAGGTTGCTTCGAAGGATTCAATTTAGAATTATTGTTTTTGGGTTTTTTATCCCAGGTGTCGATGGCAGCACCTGCTATATATTCATCTTTAAGTGCAATATAAAGCGCCTTTTGATCGATGCAGTTACTTCTGCCTACATTGACAATATATTTATCTTTTAGCATTTTTAGAGTGCTTTCGTTAATTATATTATTAGTTTGAGGTGTTTTGGGTAAAGAAAGTATCACGATGTCTGTTTTTTCAAACAGTTCTTCAAGTGATGTTACGGTGTATATGTTTTTGTATTCTTTACCCCGGTCAATAGTAAATGCTGTAATATCGTTCTTCATTAAAAGGGCATGGATTTTTTTGCCTATGTGTCCGTATCCCAACAGTCCAACCTTCATATCAAAAAAACTTTTCCAATAGGGATTGACATTGTCATACCAAATCCCTTTTCGAAGTTTTTTGTCACATTCGGTAATACGGTTTACAAGGCTGAAGCAAAGACCAAAAGTGTATTCAGCGATAATTTCCGAATCCACATGAGAGTTTATAAGAACAATATTTTTTTCAGCAATTTTATTTATGGGGAAATCGTCAACACCGGTTTTATAGGCAAAAATAGCTTTTAACTTATCGGCAGTTTCAAGGGCTCTTACACTCATACGCTTTCCGATAAAAATATCATATCCTGCAAGATTGTACCCTGAAAGGCCGACTACATCAACTTGAGCAAAATTACGGAGTGTATATATCATCTTTTGGAATTCTTCGTCTTGTTTTGCAATGCTAAGGCAAATTTTAATCATCTTATCACATCCTTTGATGAAGCGGTTTTATAAGAATTAATATCCGAGGGCGACATATACAGTACATCTCCTGTTATACTATGCTTAAGTGCAAAACACACCGTTGCAAAGTCAAGAGTAGCAGCAATATTATTACCAAAATTCAGCCAACCGTGCAAAAATCCTGCTGCAAAAGCATCGCCACCGCCAATACGTTCTAATACGGAAAAGCACCTTTTTGAGGTTGCTATACAACCATCTTTAGTATAGACGGCAGTTTTAGTAGCGTTTTTATCGTGTGAAATAATTTCACGCTCTCGAACAACAAGATAGTTAGCATTAGCGTAAGTATTAAAAAAGTTGCATTTCGTTAAATCTAAAAAAGTTTCAAGGTCGCGGTTACTGCAAAAGATAATATCAACATAAGGAATAATACGTCTGAAAACCTTACACGCTTCATCAACTGACCACAGTTTTGCACGATAATTAAAATCGAAACTTATCGGTATATTTCTTTTTTTTGCTTCCTTTATCAAACGAAAGCAAAGTGTTTCAACAGAGGAAGAAAGTGCAAAAGAAATGCCGCTTATGTGAAAAATCGCGCAGCCATTAAAGATTTTTTCATAGTCAAAAGCGCTTTCATCAAGAGTTGTAATTTCCGCGTGTTTGCGAGCATATATAACTTTTGCCGGTTTTGAATCAAATCCGGGTTCATAAAAATATATCCCCATATTGTTACCATCAGAAATTATATTCGAGCAGTCAACACCGTACTTTTTTAGATGCATAATTGCCCCTCTGCCAAGGTCATTATCGGGCAATTTGGTTAGATATCGCGTTGCGTTTCCCATACAAGAAAGTGCAACCAATACATTTGATTCGCTTCCGCCGTAAGATGCTGAAAAACTATTGGAATTCAAAATTGAATCGGATGCTGTTAAACGCAACATAAGTTCACCAAAAGCAACAACTGTTTTATTATTCATTTGTTTTCACGATCCCTTTTTATTTCATTTTATTTGTCATAGTATTATTATCTATCCATTGTTGACGTAACTCCATATAAGCAAGAGTCACAAGTAGTGCCTCACCGCACTCGCGTGCCAGAACAGGAGTAAATATTCGGGATATCTTCGATTTTACCATTTCCCAAATAACTACTCTTCTTTTGCAACGAGGATAGATTTTTCTTGCTACTTGCAAAACAGTTCTTTTATTAAGAAACATTCTATAATCAAAACCGATTTCAATATCCTTGAATGGAACAAGATAATAATCCGAATCAAGTTTTGATGTAGCAATTACTTGCTTTTGGTTTTCGGTTTCTGTATTATTCGCTCTAATAACTTTGACATTGTCTTCCAAAATTTTCTTTAATTCTTCAGCGGTCCATTTTGTCTTAATATAAAAATAAAGATTAGGTTTTCCGCCTTCAAGTAAATCTCTTGCTACACCCAAAAAGTTTTCCGCAATCCTGAATGAGTAATAATCTTCATTTGTCAGACCGAACTTTTCCTAAACAGT
>JAZOBW010000173.1:0-2050 GCA_045596185.1 Acutalibacteraceae bacterium
CCTTTTCTTCCAAAGGATAATTGCACGGCATATTCCGATATTTACGGTTGAGATCACTATCAAATACCAGTCGAATCTCCTTTATATCGGTATCCGTTTCAAACGAATAGGTAATACAATCCCCCACCGTGCCTTGCCAAAGGTTCTCCTCTCCGCGATCTTTACCGTTGCGAACGATTTCATCGGTGCATTTTGCCGATTTCGTCAATTCTGAAAGTAAGCGTTCATGCCACGGAATATAGCAATCGTCATCCATAAGAGTTTTTTGTAATGAGAGAATATTGATGTCACGCACATCGACATTGGTCGTGACTGCCTGTGCAATTGCGGTGCCCAACGCCTGTCCCAGAATGGCACAGGTAGCCATTACCCTTGATGAACTCAAAGCGGCGTGTGTAACACTTATATTTCGTCCTGCGAAGGTCAGATTACGGATATTTTTAGAAATCATACAGCGAAGCGGTAATCCCCATGGTGTAGGCGCAGGATGATAAATCGTCGGATGTCCTTCTGTATAATAAAATCCTGCAGGAAAATGATCATCCATAGTCCAACCGGCATACGCCACCATATCTTCGAATTTCCCTTCTGCCTCCACATCGTTTTGTGTGACGGTATATTCGCCCACATACCTGCGGCTCTCCCGTTTGCCCGGAAGAAACCCGATCCACTCTAATTCCCAGTTTTCAACCTGATGATCGCCTTGATTCTTCATATGATCCCATACACCGTACGCAATCTTGAGCAGTTCGTCACGGCATCGGTCGGTATCGTGAATGCAATCCCATTCCCCACCAATTTCGATCCACCAAAAGTTGGCACGTGCACTGTTTTGATGATCTTTATAAGGCAAATCGGCATCGGTTTTATATGTATATGCCCATTCTGGCTTGATAAACTCTACTGGATGATCAGTTTCCCGAATCTGGAATAAGCAACTCATACCCATGGTCTTTTTATCTGCAACAACGGGCGGAATCGTTTCATTAAATTCTTCCCTGGCTTCACGACCATAACGAAATTCCGCACCGGAAAGCGGTGCAAGAATGCTATCCCCCGAGCAATCAGCAAAATATGTTGCTTCAACCACATGGAATGTTTCAGCATTGGATTGCCAAGCTTTAATACTGTGGATACGGTCACCGTCCATAATCGCATCCAGACAACTGCTGTTCAAAAGCAGTGTGAGATTTGGCTCATTTATTGCCTTCTCATACAAAACACTGTCCCAAATCGGAAATTTAAGCCCCTTGTTTTGATAAAAATTTTCCAGTACGATTTCTTCTATGATGCCGGTCTCACGATTGTCTTTACCATGCGAACCACATACCCACATTCTGATTTCGCTAGATGCATTACCACCAAGTACTGCTCGATCATGCACCAAAGTTGTTTGAATACCATGCCTAGCCGCTGCAATGGCACAACAAAGTCCGGCCATCCCTCCACCTACCACACAAAGATCGGTTTTATGAACAATTGTTTTCATTTTGTACCCCCTTGAAAATTAATAACTTTAATGTTAAAATAAAACAAATTTACATTAATTTCATTTATTTTTGTAACTGATTTATGTGTTTTTGTTTTATATGGTGATTGTATGTACGATTTTTCTGCTATTATTAATTATGTTGAATACCTTAGACACAAATGTAATTTGTTTATATCCATACACCCGACATTTGAAAAAGGTAGCACTATTGTTAACGAAAAACTAAGGATATTTAATTTTCACGAAAATCGGTATTGTGCTTTTATAAAACACAATCCGGAAGCAAATAAACATTGTATTCAATGTCAAAAAAAGGTGGCGAAGCAATGCGAAATCGGTACTTTTAATGGTGTTTGTTTTTCGGGTGTAAAAGAGCGGGTGTATCCTATAACAAACGAAACAGAAGTTATCGGATTTATTTCAGTAAGTGGTTATAAAACAGATAACGCTGACTCATACTTGAAACGCATTTCACATATCTATGGATTTGATTATACCGATTTAAAGAAAAAGTACAAATTTTTAAACCCTGCCTTTCCAGAAACAAACCAATTAGAT
>JAZOBW010000174.1:0-7783 GCA_045596185.1 Acutalibacteraceae bacterium
ATCAAGAGTCATACCTGCACCCCACTTGCCGTGACCTTAAAATGTCACAAAGATTATTATATATTTATAAGTGCGCTTTGTCAAGGTTTTATTTGCAAAATTCACATATAAATTCACGGATGTGAAAGCACATCCGTGAAAAATATTTATTTATTCAAACAATTTTTCAATGGAAGCAACAACATTTTTAATTACGGTATCTGTAGTATTTATACAAAGGTCGTAATTCTTGCGCTCTCCCCATTTCTGGCCTGTGTAAAAGCCGTAATACTTGGCACGGTTTTTATCGATGGCATTTATGCGCTTTTTCAGTTGCTTTTCTGTGTAGTCTTCCTCGGCACTTTCGCGCTCGATACAGCGCTTGATACGGCTTTCAATATCGGCATATACAAATATGCGATATGGATTCATATCCTTAAGAATATAGTCGGCACATCTTCCTACGATAACGCAGTTTGACTTTTCTGCCATTTTTCTTATGATATCGTACTGTGCCTGATATACAGACTGGAACTGACGAACCATATATGTATCAAAATAGGAGATGCTGTGACCAACGGTTATGGGGTAAAGTTGATGCGGTCTGCTTTCCATAACCTGACGAACATAATCTTCCGAAAGTTCGGTATGCTCTGCGATAGCGGTTATGATTTCTTTATCGTAATACTCATAACCCAAAGCCTCGGCAAGTCTTCTTCCGAGTTCTCTTCCGCCGCTGCCAAACTCACGACCAATAGTAATTATTCTGTTCACACTAATCACTCCTAAACCTTTATATGAATATTTTACCACGATAAAATAAAGATGTCAATGAGTGAAATGTGTTTGAATACTATCCGATGCGAAGTTGCAAACGCAGTTTATCGCTTATCATTGCAATAAATTCGCTATTGGTGGGCTTACCACGGTCATTTTGGATTGTATATCCGAAATAGGAATTAAGAACATCAAGGTCTCCCCTGTCCCAAGCAACCTCTATCGCATGGCGTATGGCTCGTTCCACCCTTGAAGAAGTGGTATTATGTTTCTTTGCAACTGTGGGATAAAGAATCTTTGTAACCGAATTTATCATATCGGTGTTCTTGACCGAAAGCATTATCGCTTCCCTAAGATAGTGATAGCCTTTAATATGGGCAGGAACGCCTATTTGATGAATAATCTCGGTTATCATCATCTCCAGTTGCGGATCGGTAATTATGTTATCCTTAACAACAACGGGACTCACCTCGTTTTTCCATCCCGAAAGTTTTATTATTCTTTCCGCCATCGTGTTCATATCAAACGGCTTGAGGAAATAGTAACTTGCACCCGCATCAAGCGTTTCTTTTTCAAGGCGCTGATTATCAAATCCCGACATTGCCATAACCATCGGCTTTTCCTTCTCGTTCATATCCCTTATTCCGTCAAGGACACCCAGAATATCAAGGTTAGGCATAAATACATCTGCAATAAGTACATCCGGCTTTATCGTATGTGCCGCCTCTATAACCTTTAGACCGTCCTTCTCGCATAAAACGACATCCATTCCGTATCCCTTTAATGCTTTGGCGCAATTCTGTCCTAATTCTGTTGAATCGTCAGCAATCACTACTTTTAGTTTCTTTTCCATTTTTTCTTCCTCCTTCGGATAATGTATCCATATATTACCACATATTCCAATATATTGCAAGTGTTTTTGCTATTTTTTTTAGATTTTTTCTTCGACACTTTTCTATAGATTCCTTTTTTTCTTAACACGTAAATATCAGTATTCCCGACATTTTAGTTTTATAGGCAACAAATTTCTGCAAAAAGCAAAAATTTCTTTGCACTTTATAAAAAATATGTTATACTTACAAAAAAGACATTGGAGGTTTTAATTATGAAAAAATTTTTATCTGAATTCAAAGATTTTGCACTTCGTGGCAATGTTCTCGATATGGCTGTCGGTATTATCATCGGCGGTGCATTCACTGCAATCGTAAAATCGCTCACCGACAACTTCATTCAGCCCATTCTTAACTTCGTTCTTGGACTTATTCCTACTTTTGGTTCCGGCGAAGGAATAATGATGAATATTTCAGCATTTATCGGTGCGGTTATCAACTTCATCATTACTGCATTCGTTCTTTTTGTTCTTATTAAGTTGATAAACGGTCTTGCAATCAAAAAGAAAAAAGAGGAGGCTCCTGCCGCCCCTACCACAAAAATATGCCCCTTCTGCAAGAGCGAGATCGATATCACAGCGACCCGTTGCGCACACTGCACATCCGAACTTGATGCATAATAATTGGATATAACTTTACTATCAATACATTTGCGCTCAAAATATCAAAATACTGAATTTTGTCACAAAGAAAAGATGGGACTGTCTCACTAATAAAAGTGAGGCAGTCCCTTTACTATTTTACTGTTCTACAATAAAATCTATCTCGTTTTCAATTATGGTACAGAGCACATTGTCGCCGGATTTCACCGAGCCATCGAGTATTTTTTCGCTCAATCTATCCTCGATACTGTTCTGTATTTCACGTCTGAGCGGTCGCGCACCGTAAACCGGGTCGAATCCCTTTTCGGCAAGGCGATCGATAACACCATCAGAAAATTCCGCTTTAATACCGAGTTTTGAAAGCCGCTGTGCCAGTGAGGAAAGCATCTTTTGAGCGATTTCCTTAATTTCCTCACGCGAAAGTTTATTAAACACTATAATATCATCAACACGGTTAAGAAATTCGGGACGGAAAACATCGCGCAGTTCCGAAAGAACCTTGCCTTTAATATTGCCCATATCCGCACTATCGGATTCCACAAAACCGAAGTTTACCTTTTTATCGGTTATCAGCCTTGCACCGATATTAGAAGTCATAATTATTACGGTATTCTTAAAATCAACTTTTCTGCCTTGCGAATCGGTTAAAATTCCGTCCTCAAGAATCTGTAGCAGTATATTAAATACATCAGGATGTGCCTTTTCTATCTCGTCAAACAAGAGTACCGAATATGGTTGGCGGCGTACCTTTTCGGTGAGTTGACCGCCCTCTTCAAAACCAACATATCCGGGAGGCGAACCCACAAGTCGTGAAACGGTATGCTTCTCCATATATTCCGACATATCCAGTCTTATCATCATACCCTCATCACCGAACATAGCCTCGGCCAGTGCTTTACAAAGTTCAGTCTTACCCACACCGGTAGGTCCAAGGAATATAAATGAACCGGTAGGTCTTTTGGGATCTTTAAGACCGACTCTTCCTCGTCTTATTGCCTTGGCAACGGCAGTTACCGCCTCCGACTGGCCTACAAGACGCTGATGTAAAACATTCTCAAGATTGAGCAATCTGTCACTTTCTTCACGTGTAAGTTGCACCACCGGAACACCGGTCCAGGAAGAGACAATCTCTGCTATATTCTCCGCCGTGACCTCTCCTGAAATATGCGAATTCTTTTCCTGCCATTCGGATTTAATCCTATCCCTTTCGGCAATTAGTTTTCTTTCCTTATCACGCGCCACTGCCGCATCCTCAAAGTTTTGCGAGTGAATGGCACTATCCTTTTCCTCACCTGCGGCGTGTATTTTTTCTTCGATTTCTTTAAGTTCATCAGGCGTATGACTTGACGCAAGACGAACGCGGGAAGCCGCCTCATCAATAAGATCAATTGCCTTATCGGGAAGATAGCGGTCGTTTATATATCGTGAAGACAGATTGACTGCCGCCACTATTGCCTCGTCGGTTATACGAACCTTATGGTGTGCCTCATACTTATCCTTAAGTCCCTTCAAAATCAATACTGTATCTTCGGCATTAGGTTCAGCAACATTGACCGGCTGAAAGCGCCTTTCCAGAGCAGAATCTTTTTCGATATTCTTGCGATATTCGGTTATCGTTGTGGCACCGATGAGTTGAAAATCTCCACGTGCCAAAGAAGGCTTAAGTATATTGGCGGCATCGGTAGCACCCTCTGCAGAACCTGCACCTATTATTGTGTGTACTTCATCAATGAAGAGTATAACATCACCGGATTTTTTAACCTCGTCCACTACCGACTTTATGCGTTCCTCAAAGTCACCACGGTACTTTGTACCGGCCACCATACCGGTAAGGTCCAGAGAAAAAAGTCGCTTATCAAGTAATATTTCGGGCACATCACCACTGTTTATCTTTTGGGCAAGTCCCTCTATAATTGCCGTTTTTCCCACACCGGGTTCTCCAATAAGGCAGGGATTATTTTTTGTGCGACGGCAAAGTATCTGTATTACCCTTTCTATTTCTTCTTCTCTACCGATAACCGGATCTATCTTTCCCTGTGCGGCCTCGTTTGTAAGGTCGCGACCAAATTTTGCAAGAGTTGGAGTTTTGCTTTCATCATATTTAGATGCGGCAGGTGCATTGTTATTGGCAACCGCTTGTGCAATCGAAGTTCCCGATGCCTTTACCGCCTCGTTTGTAAGTGCCTGAACATTAACCCCCAACTCATTTATAAATCTAACAGCGTAGTTATCCCCCTCGCTTAAAATACCTATAAGAAGATTTTCGGTACCCACAAATTTTTTACCTGTTTTAACACAGGTATTCATTGCGAATTCAATAACACGTTTTGCTCTGGGAGTGAAATATTCAGGTGAAAGACGGGTAGGAGTTCCGCTTCCGATAGAATTTTTAATCAGTTCTTCGATGTTTTCAGCGGTAATTCCGTTTTTGTTAAGCAATGTTGCGGCAAATCCGCTTCCAACTCTTAAAATTCCCAAAAGAAGGTGCTCACTTCCGACATAGGTATGTCCCAATTGTTCGGCAGAATTTATTGCCTGATTGAGCGCCTCTATTGCTTTTTCGGTAAAACCGTTAAAATTATATTTCATCAAATTTCTCCTTATCGTAGCCTAAGCATTAAACCTGAATCAAAATCTGAAGGCTTGGGCTATTATTTCATAAATTCTTCTCTTATCATATTTGCTCTGCTGACATCACGCTCGGCCGGACTCATAACGCCAAATCTTCGCATAAGCATATATGGTTGACCCTCTATAAGTATTTTTATTGGGTTTATATACTCCGAATCGAGTATTCCGATGCTTATACCAAGTTTTACATTGGAGATAAGTTTCATCATCTCTTCGCTACTCATAATTCTGGCGTTTGATAGAATGCCCACTGCACGCATACATATATCCTCTACCTTGATACGATCGATATCCTGACGCGCCTTACGCTCCTTTTCAATAAGTTGCATTGCAATTATCTTAAGATTATCAAGGGCGTTTTTCTCACTTATTCCCAGCGTAATCTGGTTGGATATCTGATATAGTGAAGATGAAGATTTAGAGCCTTCACCATACATTCCCCTTACCACAAATCCAATCTTATCGACTGAATTTGCAAGTGTTGCCATTTCTCCCGAAGCCTCAATAACAGGAAGATGAATCATAAGCGATGCCCTTAGTCCTGTGCCCAGATTGGTTGGACATTCGGTCAAAAAACCCAAACGGTCATCGAAAGCCAGATCAAGTTCCGCACATAGCAGAGAATCAATACTTTCGGCAATATTGTACGCCTCTTCAAGTTGAAGTCCGGCAAGTACCACCTGAATACGAATGTGATCCTCCTCGCCTATCATAACGCAGATGCTTTCGTCTTCAGATAACAGTATCGCCCGATTTTCACAGTTTGATACAAATGCAGGACTTATCAAATGGCGTTCTATCATTGAATAGCGCTCGTTTTCGGGAACATCCTTCATAGCGATATACTTGAGCGATTTTGCAAATGGGGTATTGCTATTTGTTATTGCATTTTTCACCTGCTCGTTGACCGAAATTCGCTGTTCATCGGTCATTCTGGAGGGAAACGGAACCCCTGCCAGATTTCGGGCCAGGCGTATTCTGGTGCTTACAACTATATCGCTTTCGGGCGCCTTATCGTTATACCAACTCATTCTCCGTCCTCCTGTTCAAGTTTCTTTATCTTATCACGTATTACCGCCGCTTCTTCAAATCGCTCTTCACGCACAAGAAGATTTAGTTTATCACGCAGCGCTTCGATGCTTTCCTCATCTCTAGTCACCGTTAGTTGCGCTTTATTGGGGCGTTTTCCCGAATGCTCGATAGCACCGTGGACCCGTTTTAGATATGGTAACAGGTCATCATAAAATGTTGTATAACATTCAGAGCATCCCACCCTGCCTTTTTCCGCTATATCTGAAAAGGTTGCGCCGCAGCAGTTACAGCGACGGGCAGTAATAGCCGAACCCGAGGACAGTGCATCGCCAAACATTGATGCCAACATTTCGGCAAGGCTGTTATGCGCCAGATCATGATATCCCTCTTTGGCGGCACAGTAACCGCACAAATTCATTTCCTTTACTATTCCGTTGACCACCGAACGGATATGTGTTGTAGCATTATTTTTACCACAGATTTCACACAGCAAAACAATCATCCTTTCAAATAAATATATGCTGAAAACTCAAATCAAATTTGTACTAATAGCATCTCTTTCAAAATCGATGCTCTTAAGTTATCTCGCATACCTACCGGTACAACACGCAAAACATTATTAGACATCGCCGCATACATAAGACGCGCAACCTCGGCATTTATAACCTTTGACTGAAGACAGTTTTCTATAACCACGCGTGCGCTCAGACTATCTATACTATCGCCTATTGAATTTATCAAGTGCATTATTGCCGACGAGTGATCCATTACTACACGCCGTATACGAATATATCCGCCACCTCCGCGACGGCTCTCGATAATATAACCATGTTCAGGTGTAAAGCGGGAGGAAAGCACATAGTTTATCTGACTGGGAGCACAACCGATACCATTCGCCAATTCGTTACGCTGTATTTCGGCGATATGCTCATCAGATTCCTCGAGTATTCTCAAAATTTCAGATGTTATTAAATCACTTATTCTCATTTTCGCACTCCTTTTTGACCTTCCTTGACCTTTATTATAAACGAAAGTCAGGAAAAGTCAATAGTGAATTTAAGAATTTTTTGTAAACTTTGTTTTAGTAACACCTTTTGCCTTTTCAGCATAGTATGTGATGAAAGACGAAAAGGAGGTCTTCATAATGTGTAACAATGGTTTTGGCGGTAATTGCAGTTGGATCCTTATCCTCATCCTCATCCTTGTTTGCTGCTGCGGCAACGGCAACGGCAACACCTGCGGTAACTCCTGCGGTTGCGACAATGGTTGCGGCTGCTGCTAAGTTATCCATAACTGCAAAAAGAGCACTACCCTTTCGGGCAGTGCTCTTTCACTTTATAACTTATAATCAGTCGTTATTGAAAAAGTTAACAACATCTATGAAGGGTTCTTCCTCTTTACTGTTCATTATAGAGATAAGATCTTCCTCACTCTTGCTCTTCTTCTCATCACCGAGACCGGTTGCAACAACGGTTACACGGATAGTATCCTCGAGACTGTCATCAAGTTGTGCACCCCAAATAATGGTTGCATCGGTATGTGCCATCTCGGAAACGATGGATGCAGCAAGTTCAACCTCTTCAAGACCGATATCTTCAGAACCGGTAATGCTGAGGATAACGCCGCGTGCATTGTCCATAGAAGTTTCGATAAGGGGACTGGTGATAGCCATACGGGCTGCCTGTTCCGCCTTATCACGACCGGTAGCAACACCAACACCCATATGAGCGTAACCGGCATCAGCCATAACAGACTTAACATCGGCAAAATCAAGGTTAACAAGAGCGGTAACATTGATAAGTTCAGAGATACTCTGAACGCCCTGACGGAGAACATCGTCAGCAATATTAAATGCGTTCTTGAATGTAATCT
>JAZOBW010000175.1:0-5790 GCA_045596185.1 Acutalibacteraceae bacterium
CCTTTATTTATTTTTTCTTCTTTATAAACCCAATGTATACACCGATGGCAAGTATAGTACAACATACAACAAAACCGATACCGCCTATCATAAAATCGAATTTCGAAAGTTTTTCGCTGAATATGAAGGAGTATCCGCCAAGCAATATCGACACACCTTCTATCCAAGCGAGAAGATACAAAATAAAATTCATTCTGGCATTGGATTTTTCTTCAGACATATTGGTTCTTATTTCGATAAGACGGTCTATAAAAGCCTGATTGCGGTAATAATCTTCGAGGGCTTTTGATATACCGAATACCTTTATAACCTCGTTTGCCTCTCTTTGGGAAAACGGATATTTATAAATATCGGTACTCCAAAACTTCATTGTATATCCAAACTCCAGATACAGTTCCTCGATCTCGGCGTTGGAAATGCCGTCGGTCTCATAAAGTTCTTCGACAACACGCTTATTCGTGCGATGAACTGCGGTGTTCTGGAAAAGAACGATTTCCACTATAAACAGTTCCGAGGTTTCACATTCTAGTCTTTCGGAAAGGTCGTGGGAATACTCGTGAAAAATAAATGCGATAACAGATTCAGAAATAAAAGAATCGTAGTAATCGTAACACGCTCTGTTTTTAAGCAGTTCCGCCGTCGCTTCATTTTCCCTTATCTTATAGTCTATATGTTCGCTGACAAAGGTTTCTCCCGAAAGTATGTATAACAGTTCATTATCGTCATCGGGCATATTGGAAAGACAGGCAACGCACTTGCTGTCTCCGCACAAATAGAGTGAATACATTCTATTCATATAGTCATTTATGTTCTCATACCGACCCGATTTTTCATTATAGATTTCCAAATGATTGGTTGACATCTGGTCGATAAGTTGTGTGGGTATATAATGATTATCGTGAACAGCAAGTGTTACGATATATATACCCGTTTTTCTGTGGGCGGTAACGAAAAGATGTGCCATCTCGACATCAATCACATTGCCGTCATAATTATCGTCATAACAAGCAAGTTTGAACTCGCCAAGATAAAATCTATCCAGATTTTTGAAAACCGAAGCATTACATTCATAAAGCACATGGTCGGTAAGAGTGTCGCAGTAAAGGTCACCGTAACACCGCTCGTCATCGGTATTCTCTTCGCGTGGGGTGCGCTTATTATCTTTCAGAACTGATTTGTATGTAGTTTTCGGGGAATCGGTCGTCATCGGTACGAAAAAGAAAATATCATTTTCGTATGTTTTTAAGTAAGAGTCCATTTTTTAATAACTCCTCTATATTTTTTCGGCCTGCAAAATAATATTTATACCCATGTTCCAGATCCTTTGCATATTCGGCACGAAAGCGACGCATAAAGCGTTCTCCCCCGTCCGACACAACAGAACCTGCTATACTGCCGATTTTATAACCGTTTTGTTCTTTATCTCTTAAAAATTCAAGCAGTTTATTTCCCAACTGTTTTACCGCTTCGCCGCCGCGGTATTCCTCGATAACGGCAATCGAAAGCACGAAAAGATTGTTATATGCATCTTTACGCCAATCCTCAATTTCAGATGGTTTAATATCGTCATCGCGCATTTTATGAAAATCCGGGTTAATCATCTGGAGATAAAGATTATCACCTAAAGGGAAAAGTGAAATATACCCTACAAGAGCGCCATTATCATACATCAAAATAAAAGAATCGGGACATTTTTCATATCTTTTATACAGATTTTCAACCTCGCCGCACAGTTCGGGTGAATAGACTTGTTTATCAATTTCAAAAACATCGTCAAGAAAACCGTATCGGGCAGTAAGTCCGGTACAATACTCAAATCCGTCGAATTCTTTCTTTCCATTTTCAATTTGCATTTTACAGTCGCGCTCTTTTCGTGAAAAAGTAATTATGATTTAACATTTTTCCAAAGTTTGGAATAAAGTGTTTCCGCATCTTCTCCAAGATATTTGAAAACAGTAGCCCGATCATATATATCTTCATCGGGGAAAATTGCCCTTTCTGCAAGGATATCAGGGTCCATATCGTCTATAACAGCCTGATTGGGGGTTGAATAATAAATGTATTCAAAATTCATCTCGGCAATCTCCTTACGGCAGAGAAAATCGAGGAATTTTTCCGCATAATCCTGATGTTCAGCATTAGCAGGTATTGCAAAAGAATCTAGCCATACACAGGTACCCTCTTCGGGTATTGTGAAAGCAAGATCAGGATTATTTTCAAACGCAAGATATGCCTCACCGTTGTAAATAACGGCAATATCGGCATTTTCGGATTCAATCTTCACCCTTGCCGCCTCATCAAGCAGGTATGCCTGAACATCATCCTTCTGCTTTTTAAGAAGTTTTGATGCCTCGTCCAGTTCCTGCTCGTCAGTAGTATTGGGATCGTAACCCAACTTTGTGAGTGCTACAAAGAATGCATCTCTTTCGCTGTTGGGCATTATTATACGGTCGGCATAAGAACCGTCGAACAAAACATCCCAACTGGTAACCTTTTCTGCTTCTACCGTTTTGGTATTATAAAGTATACCCAAAGTTCCCCAAAAATGCGGAACGGTGTATTTAAGATCGGGATCAAAAGATTTTGATGCGTTAAGATGATTTTCGCTTATATTGGAAATATTCTTGACATTATCGAAATCTATCTCGGCAAGAAGGTTCTCGCCGATAAGTTTTTCCAACATATAATCAGAGGTACATATAAGATCATAATTAGATGCGCCCGATACAAATTTGGCATACATATCTTCGGGGGCAGCGTATTCGTCGCAAATTACCTCTATACCGAATTCTTCTTCAAATAAATCGTAAACCTCAGGGTCAATATAATCGCCGTAATTAAACAGATAAAGTTTTTCCTTTGCTGAACAACCCGTAAGGGAGAAGCAGGAAACACATACCAATAAAACCGTAAGGATTATTGCGCCTATTTTACCTTTGAGATTACACAGATTTTTCATTTTGCTAATTTCAACCTTCTTTTTTTATATTTTTATCTGTCGCCGCCTTTGCAGACGAACGCATATTTACTATCTGTATTACCAGTATAAGCAAAAGCACACATATAAATGTAAGTGCCGCAAGTGCATAATACTCAGGCAGGATACCGCGTATTCTGTTGGTGTATATAAGGGTAGAAAGGGTGTTAAGTCCCCTGCCCTTTGTGAAATATGTGATAGTAAAATCATCGAGTGATATGGTGAGTGCCAGTAAAAATCCGGTAAGAACACCGGGAAAAATATCGGGCATTATAACCTTGAAAAAGGCACGTATTGGCGAAGCACCCAAATCCAGTGCCGCATCGTAAACACTCATATCAAACTGCGATATCTTTGGAAATACATTAAGCACAACATAGGGCAGTATAAGCGTTATATGCGAAATAACAAGGGTTACATTATTCATTCTGCCAACAACGGCAGAAAAGAACAACATAAGTGAAATACCGGTCACTATATCGGCATTAAGCAGAGGAATATTGCCCACAGTGGTAACGGCGTTCTGCATCTTCTTTTTAAGCGGAAGCAGACCGATACAGGCAGCAGTACCGATGATGGTAGCCAGTGCCGCAGACAAAAATCCAAGCACTACGGTGGTGAAAAGCGCCTCCATAATGGTTTCGTTATTAAACAACGCAATATACTTATCAAAGGAGAAACCTGTCCACTCGTAATAAGATTTTGATTTGTTAAAGGAAAGTGCTATCATAAGCACAACCGGCATATAAAGCATAATAAAGATTAGCGCGATATATGCGATTCTTAAAACCGACGAGAGTTTTTTCACGGCAGAATAGCACCTCCCTCGGATTCATCGTTGCCCGAAATGAGCGAACTGATGATTACAAACACCATCAAAATTAGGGCAAGGCCGGAGCCTTGATAATAATTGCCCTTTGTAAAACTCATTTCCACAACATTTCCTATAAGCATTATTTTGCCGCCGCCTAGCATTTCAGCAATAGCAAAATCGGAAATTGCAGGTACAAATACCATTGTTATACCGCTTATAACACCAGGCATCGACAACGGAAAAGTAACCTTGAAAAATGTTCTTACAGAACCAGCGCCCAGATCTTTAGATGCATTTATAAGATCCCTGTCAATTCGGGAAACGGTGTTATAAATGGGCAAAAGCATAAACGGGAAATAATCGTATACCATTCCGATAAGAATGGCGCTGAAGGTATTGGAAATATGAATTTTTTCAAGTCCAACAGCCGAAAGCAAGGAATTTATAATTCCGTTATCCTCTAAAATCACATTTATTGCCACCATCTGCAGCATAAAGTTCATCCACATCGGTAGGATAAACAGGAAAATAAGCACCTTTTGATATTTAAGTCCTATCTTCGAAAGGCAGAGCGCCAACGGATAGGCAAGTAAAAGCGCTATAGCGGTTGCCGAAACGGCAAGTAATACCGTTAGCCCCATAGCCTTTATATTGGCACTGTCGGTCACTGCAGCGACAATATTACCGAAGGTAAAACCGCCGTCGGCAGTGGTGAAGGCATAGTATACTATTGTAAACAGCGGAATAAGAATAAAACCCGCTATCCAAACGACATACGGCCCCGAAAGCCACGCACTTCTTTTATTCGTCAACACTGGCCGCCTCCTCGTCTTCAGAACGCGGCTTATGCATTATCTGAATATTTTCGGGTTCGACATACAGACCGACCTGTGTACCCACCGGCACCATTTTAGTGCTGTGAACAAGCCACTCGTATCCGTGCGCCATAACCTCCATTTCATAGTGAACGCCCTTGAAGATTATCGAGGTAACAACACCCTTCATATCGCTCTTGTCGGGCTGTGTAAGAATAACATCCTCCGGTCGGATAACCACATCCACCGGTTTATCGTTGCCGAAACCGGTATCAACACACGGGAAATTAACGCCCAGTATATTTACAAGAAGATCACGTACCATTATGCCGTCGATTATATTGCTGTCACCGATAAAGTCGGCAACAAAGGCGTTTTTCGGTTCGTTATATATATCCTCCGGTGTACCTATCTGTTGAATGATACCCTGATTCATTACCGCTATGGTATCAGAAAGAGTGAGAGCCTCCTCCTGATCATGGGTAACATATATAAAGGTAATACCGGCCTGTTTGTGTATATTTTTAAGTTCATACTGCATATCCTGACGCATTTTGAAATCAAGTGCACCAAGCGGTTCATCCAGCAGAAGGACACGCGGTTTATTTACAAGTGCACGGGCAATAGCGATACGCTGCTGCTGACCGCCCGAAAGACTTGTTACCGAACGCTTTTCGTAACCCGAAAGGTTAACCATAGAAAGCATTTCCTCCACCCTGCTCTTTATCTCACTTTCGGGGGTGTTCTTTATACGCAGACCGAATGCGATATTTTCAAATACATTCATATGCGGAAAAAGAGCATACTTCTGGAAAACCGTGTTTACCTGCCTTTTGTTGGGCGGAAGCGCAGTTATATCCTTTCCCTCGAAGATAAGTTTTCCTGTATCAGGGGTAACAAAACCGCCGATTATTCGAAGCGTCGTGGTCTTACCGCAACCCGAAGGGCCGAGCAAGGTTATGAACTCGTTATCAAGTATATAAAGATCTAAATTTTTAAGTACCTGTTCAGTTCCAAAGGATTTAGTAATTCCCACCAACTCTATAAGTTTTTCTTTTTTCATTTATCATAAATACTCCTTGAACCCCGTATTTCGTGTTTTCGCCATCAAACAGCCGACGGATTATTAAGGGTACCGTGCAACAGTTTTACAAAATTCGCCGAAAATCACAGCCTATATTATA
>JAZOBW010000176.1:0-5950 GCA_045596185.1 Acutalibacteraceae bacterium
ATAATACACCTCAAAGAAATTTATTTTTGCATATTATCATTAACTTGTATTATAGCACATTTAAATTCAATGCTCAACAGTTTTCAGCAAAAATCTTGCGTTTGCAGCATTTTTCAGTATATAGCATTTCAAAAAGAACTATCCGAATTTTCCGGATAGTTCTTTTTGTGTAGGATTATTTATTTTGCTTGAAGAACTTTTGTAGGAGTTTGATATGTTTATCGGACATATTTGTGATGGTGTAGGCGTAGGAGCAGTAGAAGTCGATGAGCCATAGTTTTGGGACAATTCTTGTGGTTGGGGTTTGGACGGACTTGAGGTGGCCTTGGCGGAACCAACGATTGACAGCCTTATCGGTATAGCCGGTGGTGGTGATGACCTGCGGTACGGTGAGTGCATCGGGAATGGATTCAAATTCCTTTTCGATCCATGGGCGGAAGGTTGACGGCAGAGAGGAAGGAAATCCTGTCTTGCGCGGTCGGGGTTTTCGTGTGTGCTCATACTTTGCGGTGGAGAACTCGGCGTGGGGTGTCACATATTTTTCGGGATGCTTTGTCGAGTCCTCTATGTAAGTGAGCAGATCTTCCTTGAGCACGGTATATTTTCTTGTTCTCTTGCCGGTGTTGTGGCATTTGATAAAGCCGTTGTTTAGCATCCACGCGCACTTGCGTTTGCTGATATGCAGGACACACCGAACCTGTTCACCAGAAAGTGTTTGCGGTAAGTTACTCAACATTTCTTATCACCTCGGATGCTATATCGTTTGCCTTTGTCGTTGGTAGTCCTGACAAGGTAATCGATGAGTGCATCTTTGGTGAAGATGTAACCGCCCTTGTAGGTATAGGATTCGATCTCACCATTTTTGAGTGCAGCGTAGATTGTATTCTTACCGACGGGTGACCATCGAGCTGCTTTCATCGGCGTTAAGATATCGGGGCATTTTTTAAGCATCTTTTGATAGGCTTCTCTTTGTTTTTCTTGATTCATTTTAATTCTCCTTGTGTTTTCTTTGCCCGAGAACACACAAAGGTTTTAGGTTATTTCTCGCATCTATCTCGCAAATTTCTCGCAAAAAATCATTATTTTTTCAATTTCTCGCAGAACAGATGGAAATATTGCAGTTTTGGGGGACGGAGAGGGGTGGAACGGTAGATACTGCCTTTTGCTCGAAATCAGTTAGGGAGCAATCCCCCGCGAGTTCGAATCTCGCCGTCTCCGCCAAAATTAAGGAATCATACCTTTGGTGTGGTTCCTTAATTTTTGGTGGTAGGAGATCGAACATAGTTCGTCGTAGCAGTTCAAAATGCGCAACAGCATTTTGAACTGTGAAGTTGGGAACACGAAGGTTTTGCCGTTTACCGCTCGGAGTGGTCGGCACAAACCAAGAGCGCACCATATTTCCCTATCGTTGTGCTGTCGTACCTTTAGGTGCGTCATTACGAACACGAATATAATAATTGTTGATCTCATCGCCGGTAATGTCTTTTATTTTAAGACCACCGTGCTCTCGTAAGGTGTGTGTCGATTGGAATATAGCAAAACAACCCCCAACCAAGAATTAAAAGAAAGCAGATGGGTAACAGAAGGTTATCTTCCCATCTTTTGATCGGCTATATTAAATTAACATGCAAAACGCCATTAGATATATATCAAAATATAAAATTATTTAACTATGAACATTGAAAAACATATCATATAGTGATATAATAAATCAGGGTTAAATCTTGCTCGATATTATTTATAAGAGATTGCTCAAGTCGAAATATTCATCAAAAATATTATGGAGCGGAGGCGCTTAAATGAGCAAAACATTTGAAGTGAAAAACCATATATTTTCTTATGAAATAGTAAACGATGCTTTTGTGATAATAACCGGTTACCAAAACTCTAATGGAAAGATTACTTTTTCAAAAGAGAAAGAAAATGAATATACATATACCATTGATGTTCCGGAGACGATTGAAAATCTTCCAGTATTCTATATAGCCCCGTTTTATATTGATATGAAAACCATAGGTATAGATGGTTATAGACATAACGGTACTACGGTAATAGTTATGAATTTACCACAAAACACAATTTTTACCGGATTTGCAAAATTTCATACTTCCGGAGGTTTTTTATACCCCTCCTATAAAGTTTGCTACTACAATCGAACAGACTGCAATATGTTGTTTTATGATGATGGAAGCACTTACTTTTTTGCAAAAAAACTGGATTCCAAGACCTGCGAAATCGCTTTGATTGGTAAATCACATTGGCATTCCAACAATAATGTATGGGATGAACATAAAGACATCCCCCACACCTATATTGAAATACCCGAAAATATTAACAATTATAAGGTTGTTCGCCTTGCTCCTAATTGCACCCCTAAATTACCGAAATCAATTTCTGTAATCAAATTTTCAGATGATATTGAGACCATCGGACAAGGTTGTTTCAATTCTTTACCCAAATTAAAAGACATATATTTAGGCCGAAATCTGAGGCTTATAGAAGATAATTGCTTTTGCTATTATGAAAGCGACCGTAAGGAATATTTAACATATGTTCCTCAACTTAATGTTCATTATTATGAAATACCCCAGAAATCTGATTCGACATTTTCGAGATCAGCAGTAGCCAACATTGGCGAGGATTATTCTGATTGGGGATGGATGCAAACCGGTAGTGAGAATATAACATACGATGTTGTTTTTGTTCCGCATGATATTACGAATGATTTTGAAATAGACGGAAATCGCCTAATCAAATGCATGACAACCTCTTCCTTTGTTTCGGTTCCTGACGGCATTTCAGTTATATGTTCCTCCGCTTTTGAAAATAATATTTTTTTAGAGAAGGTTATTTTACCTGATGGAGTGGAAAATATTGACGATTATGCTTTCGCCAATTGCCAAAACTTAAAAGAAATTGTTATTCCTGAAACAGTAACACATTTCGGAACCGGCGCATTCCAAAACTGTGCTGCTTTATCTAAGATAAAGTTGCCTGAAAACACAATTCATCTTGGCAATAAAATTTTTAACGGATGCATAAGCCTGGATAAGATAGATATACCAAATGGGCCAAAAACAATTGGTTCTTACACCTTTTGCGGGTGTGGTATAAAAGAAGTGGTAATTCCCAAAACAGTAACCGATATTGATTCTCATGCATTTGAAAATTGTTCTTTATTGGAAACGATACACTTTAAGGGTACCATTAATAACATTGATTATTTTGCTTTTGACGAGTGCCCAAGCATAAAAAACATCATCATTCCTACCCCCTTTCCAAACTTCAGGAAGCACCTCAAAACCAAAGAGGTACTAAATGTTTATATCGAAGATCTCAGCGCCTTATGTACAGCAAAATCCTCCTGCATCGATCCGCCATATATGCTTTACATTAATAATGAACCGGTAAGCGATCTGGTTATACCTTCCGATGTTTCAAAAATAGAGGACGCTGCTTTCAGCGGTTGTCAAAGTATTCGGAGCGTTACCATTCCCGGTGAAGTTACAGAAATAGGAGAAGATGCATTTTATGAATGCATCAATCTGGAAAATGTTAATCTGTGTGAAGGATTAAAATTTATCGGTAATAACGCATTCCAAAGTTGCCCGAAGTTAAAAAGCGTTTCCTTTCCCGAAAGCATAACCAATGTCGGAATATATGCATTTGGCTGGTGTGATAATTTTCAATCCATCAAAATAAGCAGTGTTGAAAAATGGTGTCAGGCTAAAATAGGCGATGACTATGATTGGGGATTCAAAAAGCAATATCGCAATCCCTTTACCAGTAGTCATACACTCTATTGTGGAGATAAAATGTTGACCGAGTTAACAATACCCGGGTCTGTAACAAACATTGAACGAGGTGTTTTCTATCTGTGCAAAAGCATCACCAAACTCATCATCCAAGATGGAGTGAAAAATATCAACAACTATGCGTTTTCCGAATGTGAAGAACTTCACTCCGTTATTCTACCTGAAAGTGTAGAGTATATTGGATATGATGCTTTCGGCAACAAAACCAACGAACTGTCAATATATGCACCGAACGGCTCATATGCAGAAAAATGGGCAAAAGATAATAATATAAATTTTATTGCACAAAAAATCTGATAAATACCCAGGAAATCAAAATAAAACATTTCTTTCAATTAAAAGGAAATCGTGCCATAAGGTATGGTTTCCTTTTAATTTTGATGCGGGGAGATTAGAAAAGACCGGTTCGGCTCTGACTAATTGCGACCTTTTCGATGAACGGTCGCAAAGGTCGGACGCGTGTCACAACCGGTAGCGCATCGGGTAAATCTCGCCGTCTTCACCAAAAAATCCAAGTCTTACGACTTGGATTTTTTCTTTGCGAAACAATGGCAAATTACCACCGAAGATACATATCATCATACGAAGTGTTTATGTATTTTCAAAATGGTTATATGCACGGCTATGCCGTGATTTTTTTATCTACCTAGGCGATTATCACAACGCTTTTCTAGGCAAGATATTCCTCGATATAATGAATCGCTACTGCGCCGTCGGAGGCAGCGGTTACAACCTGACGAAGGGCTTTTGTGCGCACGTCCCCCACAGCATATACTCCAGCTACGCTTGTTTTGGTCGATTCGTCTGCCACAATATAACCGTTACTATCAAGCGAGACTGCATTTACAAGAAATTCAGTAGCAGGTTTTCTGCCGATGCTGACGAAAACGCCGTCACATACAAGTTCTATTTGCTCTGCAGTGTTGACATCCTTTACAATCACACCGGTCAGATTGCCGTTTGTTATAAAATCCGAAACGGTACTATTCCAGACAAACTCAACATTATCGGCATTGTTAAGCGGTTGGTGATATATTTTGGTCGCTCTGAGTTTATCTCTGCGATGGACTAAATACACCTTCTTTGCAAGGCGGGAAAGATACAAAGCATCTGCGGCAGCGGAATTTCCTCCACCCACTACAACGACCGTTTTGTCCTTATAAAATCTACCGTCACAATGGGAGCAGTAATGAACGCCCCTGCCAACCAACTTTTTTTCACCGTTTATGCCAAGTTCGCGCGGATTGGCTCCGGATGCGATCACAACCGTTCTTCCGTAGAAAACACCTGCGGTGGTTTCCACATTTTTATATTCCGACGAAAAATCAACTGCTGTTACCTCGGCATATTCGGTCTTTGCGCCGAAGCGCTCTGCACCTTGTTGCATTTTCATACCGAGTGTAAACCCGTCTATCCCCTCTTCAAAACCGGGATAATTATCTATATCTCCCGTAAGCGCCATCTGGCCTCCTGCCGACATTTTTTCTATCAAAACAGCATCAAGACCTGCCCTTGCCGCATATAAGGCAGCCGTATAACCGGCAGGGCCGCCGCCTATTATTATCGTATCATAAATATGTTCCATTTTACACCTCGCACGGGTAGAATAAAAATATATATTCTACCCGTGAAACAATCAGCAAAATTATCGGTGGTTCAGTCTTCCAACATGGCAAGTATATTTGCCTTCGGTCTTGCGCCCACAGACTGATTTACAATTCTACCGTCTTTCAAAACTACAAGCATCGGAATACTTGAAACACCAAACTCCTGCGATAATTCGGGTTCCTCGTCCACATTTATTTTGCCTACAAGATATTGCGGATTTTCCTCTGCAATCTCCTCCACTATTGGTGAAACCATACGGCAGGGACCGCACCAATCGGCATAAAAATCCAACAACACAGTTTTTTCGCTATTCCTTATTTGTTCGAAATTATTTTTATTTACACTTAATACTGACATATTTTACTTCCTTTCTTAATATTGATTATGCCCACACCAGATGTTTTTTCTACAATATGATTAAAATTTCATAATTGATGCATTATTAATAAACGCCGTTTACCTATAATTCTTTAGCGCAAAATTTTTATTTTATCAAACAGTGATATTACCATTGGAACGAGAATCAG
>JAZOBW010000177.1:0-15283 GCA_045596185.1 Acutalibacteraceae bacterium
GGGGTATAAGGACCGATTTTCGCTAAAATTCGCCCGATTTTATGTGGATAAGTCGGTGGATAAAGTGGAAAACCGTTTATGCATAAATAAAGTGAATAAAAGATTATGTAAAATAAAAATCAACCCAAAAATTATTTTTTATTTACAATTTCATATATTTTTGAAACGAAAAAAGTAAAGATTTATTTGACAAAAAATATACTAAAAGGGTGTATGTGTATGTGAGCATTGTCTCTTGAAAAGCAGATCGATAATATATGTTATCCGAAAAAGAACGACCTACCGTGAAAGGTAGGTCGTTCGTGTGCTTTTTTATGCCGTAAGATAATAACGGACGAGCGACTCTACCAATGTGTCACGGTCTACTCTCCGAATAAGGTTTCGGGCGTTATTATGGGTCGTAATATAGGTCGGGTCTTCCGACAGTATATATCCGACTATCTGGTTTATGGGATTGTATCCCTTTTCCTTAAGGGCATCATAAACCTCGGTAAGGATACGGCGTATCTGCTGTTCGGTTTCGTCGCCCAGAGAAAATGTAATGGTTTCACTGTTCATAAATAACACCTCACTAAAATATCTTTACTTTATTTTATAATACTTTATACCAAAGTTCAAGTATTATTTTCGAAGTGATGCGCCTACCGCTTCAAGTTTTTCTATTATGCGTTTACTTGCAGCATCTACCTGCTCGTCGGTAAGGGTGGCTTCTGCCGAGCGCAGCCATACGCTGTAGGCAACACTCTTTTTGCCCTCGGGTATCTGGGCACCCGAATAAACATCGAAAAGTTCGATTCTTTCGAGCAGACGACCTGCACCTGAAGTTATTGCCCGTTCAAGATCACCCACGGGCAGATCCTTGTCGCACAGCATTGCAAAGTCGCGCTCTACCGCAGGGAATTTGGGCAGTGCTTTATAAACCGTTTTGCGCTTGTTTATACCAAAGAGAACGTCAAGGTGTATCTCGGCGATGTAAACACGGGAATCAATACCGTATTCAGCGGCAACCGCGGGGTGAACCTCACCGAAAACGGCGACCGGTTTATTGTTGGCAAGAACACTTGCCTGTCTGCCGGGGTGGAGATACGGCTCTGCTGAGCGCTTATACTGGGTGTGTGCGCCGAACAGTTGCATTATATCTTCTATTATGCCCTTAAGTGTGTAAAAATCCTCATCCTTGCCGTAGATACCTATCGACATTTCGGGAAGTTCATCGGGTTGTTCGGTAAGGGGTAAAGATTTCGGGATAAAGCGTTTGCTTATCTCATAAAATCTGCCCGATTCTATCTTGCGGCTGATATTGGTGGAAAGAACGGTAAGCATACTGGTTGCAAGTTGGGTGCGCATTGTAGAATACTCGTCACCCAGAGGGTTTATAAGTTTTATTGCATTTCTGCGGCTGTCATCGGCGGCAAGTTTAAGGGTATCAAGCGCATTGGAGGAGATGAAGGAGTAGGTTGCGATTTCATATGCGCCCTGACCGTTCATAAGGGTCTTTATGCGGTCGCACTTGATACGTTCGGGCAGTTTTGTGCCGCGTACAACATCGCCGCGCATAGGTGTGGAAACGATGTGGTCGTAGCCGTAGATTCGCATAACCTCTTCCGAAAGGTCGGCTCTGCCTTCGATGTCGCTGCGGATGGAGGGTATACGCACGGTAAGTGTGCCGTTGTTGTTCGTGGTTTCAAGACCAAGGCGGTTCAGTATAGAAACTACCGTTTCTTCGGGAATTTCAACACCTAAAAGCGCCAGTATATCTGCCACCGTTACGGTGAGGATTCTGTCTTCGGGCAGACCCTCGTTGCGGTCGAGGGTGCCGTCGATAATATCACCTGCATCAAGTTCGTAAATAAGCCCAAGTGCGCGTTCGGCAGCAAACTGAACATTCATTATATCGATGCCGCGTTCGTATCTGCCGCTCGCTTCGGTGCGGATACCCAGTGCTCTGCCGGTGCGGCGGATATTGTCTCTGCGGAATTTTGCCGATTCAAGGAAAAGATTCTTGGTGTCATCTTCTATTTCACTCTCTCTGCCGCCCATAATACCTGCAAGGCAGGAAGGCTTTTCGCCGTCGGCTATAACCAGCATATCCTCGGTCAGTGCGTATTCCTTGCCGTCAAGCGTGGTGATGCTTTCGCCCTGCTTTGCGTTGCGCACGATTATCTCCCTGCCCTGCAGGTCATCGTAGTTGAAGGCGTGCATCGGCTGTCCGGTTTCAAGCATAACAAAGTTGGTAATATCAACGATGTTGTTTATCGGTCTCATTCCCGAAGCAAGTATCGCCTTCTGCATCCATACAGGCGAAGGCTTTATCCGAAGATTTTTAACCATTCTGCCGATGTATCGGGGGCAAAGGTCGTAGTTTTCAACCGTTACATTTATATAGTCGGAGATGTTCTCGCCTACCGTTTTATAGGTCGGTACGGGGGGTCTGAATTCGGTACCCAGTACTACCGATATTTCCTTTGCAACACCAAGGAAGCAGTTGCAATCGGGACGGTTGGCGGTTATCTTAAAGTCGATAATAACATCGTCAAGGCCGAGAACGGTTTTCATATCGGTACCTGCAGGAAATTCGTCCCTTAAAATCAGGATACCGTAAACACTTGCACCCTCATAGTCATCATCTGTAAGGCAGAGTTCTTCGCCCGAACAGAGCATACCGTTGGAATCCACACCGCGCAGTTTACCTGCCTTTATGTGCATACCGTTCGGCAGATGGCTGTCGTCCAAAGCGGCAGGAACAAGGTCGCCCTCGCTTATATTCTGCGCACCGGTAACTATCTGCACCGTCTCGCCTGTGCCGATATCCATCTGGCATATCTGCAGATGGTCGCTGTTTTCGTGGGGTGCTATCGATACGATTCGCGCGGCAACAACATTCTTAATGTTATCGCCCTGATATTCAACACTTTCAACCTCGAAACCTGCCATAACCATACGGTCGCACAGTTCCTCTATCGAAACATTTATATCAACATAGGTTTTAAGATGATTAACCGAAATCTTCATTACAACAGCACCTCCTTAAAACTGCTCAAGAAAACGCTTGTCGTTTTCGAAAAGCAGACGAATATCGCTTATTTTATATCTTGTTGTGGTAAGGCGGTCAAGACCGATGCCAAATGCAAAACCACTGTAAACATCGGGGTCGATTCCGCAACTGCGCAGAACATTCGGGTGTACCATACCGGCACCCAAAATTTCTATCCAGCCGCTGCCTTTGCACACACGGCAACCTTCACCGCCGCACTCTGAACAACTTACATCAACCTCTACCGAAGGTTCGGTGAAGGGGAAGAACGAGGGGCGGAATTTAACCTTGGTGTCGGGGCCGTATATCTCGTGCGCGAACTGCTCAAGAACACCCTTAAGGTCACACATAGTGATGCCCTTGTCAACAACTAGGCCCTCTATCTGGTGGAAAACGGGTGAATGTGTTGCATCCACTTCGTCGGCACGGAAAACCCTGCCGGGGCAGATTACGCGTATCGGCGGTTTGCGGTTTTCCATCGTGCGTATCTGTGCCGCAGAAGTTTGTGTGCGAAGTAGCAGATTTTCGGCAAGATAGAATGTATCCTGCATATCACGGGCAGGATGGTCTGCCGGAACATTAAGACATTCAAAGTTATAATGGTCGGTTTCTACCTCGGGGCCGTCCAGCACATCAAATCCCATCGACTGGAAGATGTCTATCATATCGTCCAGCACGATGTTCAGCGGATGAAGTCCCCCCACTGCCTTGCGGCGTGCCGGCATCGTGATATCAATAGTTTCTTCCTGCAAACGCAAAGCCTCTGCTGCGGCGGAAAGTTCGGCGGTTTTAGCCGAAATTATTTCTTCAAGTTGTGCCTTAGCCTCGTTTACCAGTTTACCCATAACGGGGCGCTCTTCGGGGGAAAGACCGCCCATCTGCTTGAGCAGAGCGGTAAGTTCACCCTTTTTGCCGAGATATTTAACACGAAGTTCATCGATTTCTTTCTCGTCTTTACAGACCGCTACGCGCTCTTCGGCTTCGCGGCAGATAGCCGCAATTTTTTCTTTCATATTTTTTACCTCCAAGTTACTAGATGCTAGACTCTAGATAGTTGTATTTATTATCGGCAGGTTTCCCCTTATGGTAAGATGAGGTGTTTTTTGTGTGTGGGTGCACAACAAAAAATGCCCCGTCCTGTATAACAGGACGAAGCAAATAATACACTCCGCGGTACCACCCGTTTTTTTCGCTCAAAGAAAAGAGCAAACACTCTTACCGCCTGTAACGGGGCGACCGTCACCGCTTACTTAGGATGACGGGTTAGATTCTCGTCAGCCTTATGGTTCGGCGGCGCTGCTCAAAAGGGAACTTCGGGAAGGTCAACACATAGAACCGCTTACAGCCAACGGCGGCTCCTCTCTGTAAGGTTTTGCTACCCTACTTTTCTTTATCATCGCATTTACAAGACCGATGATAACACATTTTTATCCCTTTTGCAAGTGTTTTTTCGAAACTATACTTCTTTTACATTAAACTTTTTGCCAAGAACCTTGAAAAGGTAGGATACCGACAGACCGATGGCGATGGCAACGATGCTTAATATCCAGTCGGTAACGGATTTGGGCAGTCCCGGGAAAACGCTTATCAGCGAACCCGACATAAAGCCCAGCACCATAAGGAATCCCAGACTGTGGTATTTTTTGAAGACCATTTTTGTGATATTGGAAAACAGCACCATTCCGATGCCAAAAGCAAGAACGACCGTTAAAATGGTAAGAACATCACCGTACCAGGCGGCGGTGAACCACGCGTCGGGGGACATCGCACCGGTTGCAAGACCGAGCAATGATTCATAAACGCCGAACATCATAAATACCATAGAAATGCTCATTCCGGGAATCATGCTCATCATTCCGGAAATAAAGGAGCACACGGGAAGATATATTTTCATAGCCGTACTTGCGGTGTTGGCGGTATCAATGGCGATGGCATAATCGGATTTTCCCAGAATACCGATGGTAAGCGCAAAGGCAAATGCAAGGGCGGTTCCGATAAAATACCTTTTCTTTATAACGCCGGTTTTTGCCTCGCCGATAACGGTTGGGATACTTCCTGCAATAAGGCTCATAAAAAGAAGGTAGGCAGGAACGGTGTAGTGTTCAAACAAAAAGTCGAGCGCCTGTAAAAGCCCCAGTATGCTGATGACTGCACCGATGCCCATCGGCAGAAGATATAGAATATTCTTCTTCAGGTTTTTAAGCGGATTTGAAATTATGTTTATCAGTTCATCGTAGATGCCCATCATAACCGCCATAATACTTCCGCTGATGCCGGGGGCAATAACACTTATGCCCAGAAATGCACCGCAAAGCATACGGTAGAAAAAGTTTTTCAGTCTGCTTTCGCCCATCTTTTCACCCTTCCGATAATTTTTTCTATGTAAATACTTTACTCTAACTATCGCTAAAAATCAAGAAAAATTTATATGCCCTATCGGTGCGACTGCCGGTTTTTCAGGGAAAGTGTGCTTTTATGTGTAAAACTCCTTGATTTACACCGCCTTAAAGTAGTATAATTATATTATATTGCGTTCGGGGAGGATTTTATGAAGATAATCGACCTTATCAGCAGACAGACACTCTTGCTTTCGTTCGAGGTGTTTCCCCCTAAAACCGAGATGGGTTTTGACAGTGTAAGAACCGCTACCGAGGAGATAGCAAAACTGCGTCCCTCCTTTATGAGTGTTACCTATGGTGCAGGTGGCGGCACAAGCAGATACACACTTGATATAGCAAAGAACATAAAGCAGCGATACGGTGTTCCCACCCTTGCTCACCTTACCTGTGTGTCCTCTACAAAGCAGACGGTTTATGAAAGGATAGAGGCGATAAAGGCGGCAGGAATAGAAAATGTTATGGCGCTGCGCGGCGATATTCCGGCAGAACTTGAAAATTGTGACCGCAGCGGCTGGGATTTTCGTTATGCAATAGATCTTGTTCGTCTGCTTAAAGCAGCCAACCCCGAATTTTGTATCGGCGGTGCTTGTTATCCCGAAATACATCCCGAAAGCGCAGATCAACGGCAGGATATAATTCGGCTGAAAGAAAAGGTAGATGCAGGTTGTGATTTCCTTACCACACAGATGTTTTTTGATAACAATCTGCTATATAACTTCCTTTATAAAATTCGCGAGGCAGGTATCACTGTGCCGATAATCCCCGGAATTATGCCCATAACCAATGCCAATCAGGTGGAACGGGCGATTAAACTTTCGGGTTCCTTTATGCCGCAACGCTTTAAGAGTCTGGTTGATAAGTTCGGTAACGATGCTGCCGCTATGAAACAGGCAGGTATTGCCTACGCCACCGACCAGATAATTGACCTTTACGCCAATGGCATAACAAATGTGCACGTTTATTCGATGAACAAACCCGATGTTGCCGCAAAGATACAGAGCAACCTTTCGGATATACTGGGAAAATGAGCAACACAGTTTTTACCGCAACATATCATTCGTTGCCTTTTTGTGAGAAGGAGATACTGCGCTATGCAGGGGCGCCCTGCGCCGAAGGAAGTGAAGACCTTCTTGCTGAATGTATAGCCGAGGCAAAAGCGGTTATCCAGTACAGCGTGTGCTACTGCTTTACAAATGTAACAACCGATAACGGCGTATGCAGTTTTGATGCATTTTCGCTGTATTCCAAAGACCTTTCAAAAAGCCTTGAAGGGTGCACTGCTGCCGTTATATTTGCCGCTACTCTCGGCACGGGTCTTGACCGACTTATAGCGAAATACAGCCGGATTTCCCCTGCAAAGGCACTTATGCTTCAGGCAATAGGCGCACAGCAGACCGAGACCCTTTGCGATGCCTTCTGCCGCGATATTGCCGAAAAGGAAAACGCCGATGTAACGCGCCGTTTCAGCGCCGGTTACGGCGACCTTCCGCTTGAAATACAAAAACAGATATTTGCTTTGCTTAACTGCCCGAAGCATATCGGGCTTACCCTTAACGACAGTCTTTTAATGTCGCCCACAAAATCGGTTACGGCATTTTTCGGGCTGTATTAGTTAGAGGAGGTTTTTATGACATTCAGAGAATATCTTAAAGAAAACATCGTTTATCTTGATGGCGGTATGGGAACACTGTTGCAACAGCAGGGACTTGCCGCCGGCGAACATCCCGAAAGGTGGAATATCACCCACAGCGAGGCGATAATAAAGATACACACCGATTATTTTGATGCCGGCAGTAATGTTGCTACCGCCAATACCTTCGGTGCGAATATTCTGAAATTTTCGAAAGAGGAACTTGAAGAAATAGTGTGCGCCGCTATAACCAATGCCGATAAGGCGCGGCGTCGCTCCGAAACAAAGGGCGAAAAGTTTATCGCGCTGGATATAGGGCCTTCGGGTAAACTGCTTAAGCCGTTGGGCGATCTTGATTTTGAAGATGCAGTGGCGGTTTTTGCCGAAACGGCGAAACTTGGTGAAAAATACGGTGCCGACCTTGTTATAATTGAGACTATGAACGACAGTTACGAGACCAAGGCGGCGCTTCTGGCGGTAAAGGAAAACTGCTCACTGCCCGTTATCGTCTCTAATGCTTATGGCGAGGATGGCAAACTAATGACGGGTGCCGATGCCGATGCTATGGTAGCATTGCTGGAGGGTATGGGTGCCGATGTTATCGGTGCAAACTGTTCGCTTGGTCCGAAACAACTTACCCCCGTTATTGAGCGTATGCTTTCTTGCGCTTCTGTGCCTGTAGTTTTGCAGCCCAATGCAGGTCTGCCCGAAGCAGCAGGTGAGCGTACCGTGTTTAATGTAACGGCGCGGCAGTTTGCCACCGAGGTTGCCGGACTTGTTAAAAAGGGCGTTCGTGTTGTGGGCGGGTGTTGCGGAACAACCCCGGAATATATAAAAGAATTGTGCAACCAAACGCACGGCATATCGCCGCTGCCGATAACCGATAAGGGTATCACGGCGGTATCCTCCTATACCCACGCGGTAACCTTCGGTGAAAATCCCGTGCTTATCGGGGAACGCATAAACCCTACCGGTAAAAAACGTTTTAAGCAGGCGCTACAGGAAAACGATATAGATTATATCTTAAATGAGGGCGTAAATCAGCAGGAAAAGGGGGTTCACATTCTTGATGTGAATGTGGGGCTTCCCGATATAGACGAGGAAAAAATGCTTACCGCCGCCGTTTGTGAACTGCAAACGGTCACCGATCTGCCGTTGCAGATAGATACCGCAGATGTTTCGGCTATGGAGTCGGCTCTGCGCCGATACAACGGCAAGGCGATGATAAATTCGGTAAACGGCAAGGCACAGTCGATGGAGAGTATATTTCCGCTGGTTAAAAAGTACGGCGGCCTTGTGGTGGCGCTTACCCTTGATGAAAACGGTATTCCCGATACCGCCGAGGGGCGTTTTGAAATTGCCGAAAAGATACTTGAAACAGCAGAAAGGTACGGCATAAATAAAAAGGATATTATATTTGATACACTTGCTATGACCGTCAGTGCCGACAACCGTGCTGCACAGGCCACCCTTGGGGCGCTCAGGCGTATACGTACCGAACTTGGGTGCCACACTTCACTTGGTGTTTCCAATGTTTCGTTCGGTCTGCCCTGCCGCGATGCGGTAAACGGTGTATTCTTCACTATGGCGCTTGAAAACGGACTTTCTGCTGCCATAATGAATCCCTATTCGGCAGAGATGACCAAGACATATCACACATATAAAGCGCTTAAAGGGCTGGATGAAAACTGTGCGCAGTATATCGCCGCCGCAGAAAATTTTGCCCTTTCGGCACCTGCCACGGTAACCGAAAATAAGCCTGCGGCACACACCGCAAGCGAACTTCAGCAGGCTATAATCAAGGGATTTAAGGATAAGGCGGCAACACTGACAACCGATATGCTGAAAGGCGGCACTGCCGCTCTCGATATAGTAAACGGCGAGATAATACCGGCACTTGACACGGTTGGCGCAGGTTTTGAGCAAAATCGCATCTACCTACCGCAACTTCTTATGAGCGCCGAGGCGGCAAAGACCGCTTTCGAGGTTATAAAGTCTGCGATTGCTGTTACCGGAAACACGGTACACAAGGCAACATTTGTTATCGCTACCGTTCAGGGCGACATTCACGATATAGGCAAAAACATAGTGAAACTGTTGCTTGAAAACTACGGCTTTGCCGTTGTGGATCTGGGCAAGGATGTTCCTCCCGAAACGATATTGCAAAAGGTGGTAGAACTTCACGCACCCTTTGTGGGACTGAGTGCACTGATGACGACCACCGTTCCTGCTATGGAGGAGACTATTCGCCTTATAAAACTTCACGCACCGTGGTGTAAAACGGTGGTGGGCGGCGCGGTGCTTACTGCCGACTATGCCCGAAAGATAGGCGCCGATAAATACGCCAAGGATGCTATGGAATGTGTTCGCTATGCCGAAGATATCGGCACTGTTTAAGGAAGGATGTTGAATTATGAACCAGCAAGAAAATAAATACAATGCTCTGTTCACACCGTGGAAAATCGGTAATGTTGAGATTAAAAACCGCATCGTTATGTGTCCCATGGGCGGAACATCGCTCTTTGGTTGGTTTGAACTGGGTGGTTGCCACTTCGATAAGGAGGCGGCAAAACTGTTTCTTGAAAGGGCAAACAATAATGTTGGTCTTATAATCCCCGGCATCGCACCGCTGCGGGACACATTCTGGGGCAAATGGCTGTGGCAGAATCCCAAGATGTTCGAAGAACTTAAAGACTTTATGGACGAAATACATAAAACGGGTGCAAAACTGTTCGTGCAACTTACCGCAGGTATGGGTCGTTCGTGGGCTATAACCGAACTGGTTGCACCGCTCCACAAAAACAAATTCACCCGTGCGATAATCAAGCCGATAATCGATACTTCGCACGAACTTGCCTGTCCCAGTCCTCAGCCTTCACGCTGGGCGCACGATATCGAGTGCCCCGAAATGACGGTTGAACAGATACACGAGATAATCGAGGCATTTGCCAAAACGGCAAAACTGTGCAAGGATGCCGGTGTAGACGGTGTTGAGGTTCACGCCGTACACGAAGGTTATCTGCTTGACCAATTTGCTATAGAATTTTTCAATAAACGCACCGATGATTCCGGCGGTTCCTTTGAAAACAGATACCGCTTTGCGGCAGAGGTTGTTGCCGCTATCAAAGAGTCCTGCGGCAAAGACTTCCCCGTTTCGCTGCGCTATTCGGTAGAGTCCAAGATGAAGGGCTTCTGCGAAGGTGCGATGCCGGGTGAGAAATACACCGAAGTAGGCAGAAATATGGCAGAGTCCGAAAGGGCGGCAAGGTATCTTCAGGATGCCGGTTACGATATGCTCAACGCCGATAACGGCACCTACGATTCGTGGTACTGGGCACATCCGCCGATGTATATGCCCGAAAACTGCAATCTTGAAGATGTTGCCCACATTAAAAAGTTTGTTGATATCCCAGTTGTTTGCGCAGGCAGAATGGATGCCGAGGTCGGCGCCAAAGCAGTGGCCGACGGTCGCATAGATGCCGTTGGTGTTGCCCGTCAGTTCCTTGTTGACCCCGAATGGGTAACCAAGATGATAGACAACCGTGCAGAGGATATTAAACCCTGCATCTGTTGTCACGCAGGTTGTTTCAACTTCTCCTCGTCAAAAGGTCACGCCAACACGCAGGACCTTACCGACACAATGGGTCTTGCGCGCTGTGCCCTGAATCCTCTTACGATGCAGTCTGAAAAATACCGTGTTGAATCTGCCAAGAACTCTAAAAAGATAGCCGTCATAGGTGGCGGTATCGGCGGTATGGAGGCGGCAATCCTTCTTAGCAAAAGGGGCCACAAGGTAACCTTGTACGAAAAGACCGATTCGCTGGGTGGCGTGTTTATTGCGGCGGCAGCACCATCCTTCAAAGAAAAGGATCGTGCGCTTATCGCGTGGTATAAAAGAGAACTTGCCCGTTATCCTATCGATGTAAAAATGAACACCGAGGTGACCGATATTTCGTCCCTTGATGCCGATGAGATAATCGTGGCAACGGGCGCCAAGGCAAAGCGCCTTCCCGTAAAGGGCGCCGAAAAGGCTATTGAAGCGATAGATTTTCTGCTGGGAAGACAAAGCGTTGGTGATAATGTAACGGTTATCGGGGGCGGACTTACCGGCTGTGAAATTGCATACGAATTATTCCTGAGCGGCAAGAATCCCACTATTGTAGAGATGCAGGATGACCTTATCACCACCAAGGGCATTTGCCTTGCGAACACAAGTTATCTGCGTGATTTCTTTAAGACAAACAACGTGCCCGTTCATCTTGAATCTTCTCTGTGCGAGATTGGCGACGGCTGGGTAGAGATAAAGGACAAAAATGGCAAAACACAAAGAATTGATACCGATTCGGTAGTTGTTTCTATAGGTTATAATCCTGCTCCTGTCGTCAAAAAAGGTCGCCACATTCACATCGTGGGCGATGCCGCCAATGTCGGCAACCTCAGAACCGTTATCTGGGGTGTTTGGGATGTATGTATGAAACTTTAATACTTATTAAGGAGAAAGAATATGGTACTCACAAAAGAACAACAGTCCATTCTGGACGGTGAAAAGGGCGAAACTCTTGCCAAAGTAATGAAAACACTGGTGATGTACGGCGATGCTTTCGAGGCCGAAAAACTTGTCCCCATCACATCAAAGTATAACCATCTGGTAACATCTTTCGGTCTTAAGGTAATGTCACCCGTATACGACCTTATGCAACAACTGCTTGATGCCGGGGTTTGCTCCGACCAGAAATTTTCGGTGGATCCGCGTCCACTTGATAAGAATGTTCCTGCAAACTTTCTGCAGAACTTTGTTTTCAATAAGTTTATGTACACCAAGCAGGACTTTTATGAAAAGCAGTTAGAACAACTTGGTCTGATGGATGAAAACGCCTTCACCTGCACCTGCTATATGGATGAGGTCGGCAATAAACCCCAAAAGGGCGAGGTTCTCTCCTGGGCGGAATCAAGCGCCGTTGTCTATGCTAATTCGGTGCTGGGTGCCAGATGTAACCGCAATTCGGGTATTATTGATATTATGGGTTCTATTGTCGGCTTTGTTCCCTATTTCGGTCTTCTCACCGACGAGGGAAGACGGGCAACCTGGGTAATTAAGGTGAACACCACTAAAAAGCCGGAGGCGCAACTTCTCGGTTCCGCCATCGGTATGAAGGTTATGGAGGACGTTCCCTATGTTGTGGGTCTTGATAAATGGCTGGGAACCGAACTCAATGATTCGGTATGCGCCTATCTTAAGGATTTCGGCGCTGCCACTGCCTCCAACGGCGCGGTAGGTCTTTATCATATCGAAAATCTCACCCCCGAAGCGGTTGAGCAGGGCAGTTCCCTTATCACCGAAGGCGCAAGGGAGTATATCATTGATGATGCCGAACTTGAAAGGGTAAAGAACAACTATCCCGTTATCTGGAAAAAACCCGATGCATCGCCTAAACTTTGTTTTGTGGGTTGTCCCCATCTTTCACTTGAGCAACTTAAGGAATGGACGGTAAATATTGAAACCGCTCTTAAAGCCAACGGCAGAAAGAAGATATCCATTCCTACCGTGTTTACTGCCGCGCCCAAGGTGCTCAAGGCTTTTGAGCAGACCGAGTACGCACAGCGCCTTAAGGATACCGGTGCCGTGACTTCCTACATCTGCCCCCTTATGTATATGAATAATCCGCTCTGTAAAACGATGCCGGTTATAACATCTTCAAACAAACTGCGCACCTATACCAGTGCAAGATATTATACCGACAGCGAGATTCTGACCGCTATCACTAACGGAGGTAAAAGATGATGAGAGAATTTCAGGGAAGAGTAATCACCCCCGGCGAGGTGACCGCGCAGGCGGTTGTTACAAAGCAGGGGTTTAATACATTGGCTTCTTTGCAGATGGCACTGCAGTTTGGCGATAAAGAGGTAAAGTGCGGCGATCAGAACAACGAGGAACTGCACGGCAAACCCCTTATCGGCAAGGCACTTTGTCTGCCGCAGACCATCGGCTCCACCACCGGCGGACTTGTTCTTTATTGCGCCTGCGCTATGGAGAAAAATCCTGCCTGTATGCTTTTTGCAAACCATATTGATTCACTTGCGGCGGCAGGTGCCGTTCTCGCCGATGTTTGGGTAGAGGGCGTTTCTATGCCGGTTATCGACTCTTTGGGTGACGAGTTCCTTGACTATGTCAAGGACGGTATGACCGTAACCGTAAAACCCAACGGCGTGGTAGAGGTTGGTTGATCCGGAACGAATTCACCACAGTAAAACAAGAACAAAACACCCGAGTAAGAATGGAAAAATTCTTTCTCGGGTGTTATATTATTCTTTTAATTCGCCGCGATATAAAGTATGCCGCCGATACGCACAGAATGTCCTTTGCAAGATACGGGGCACTTACTGCGATAAATGCGCTTGGCACAGCGGTGTGGGTAAGCAAAGTAAAGTAAAAAATGCCTGATATATGGCACAGCACCACTCCGATGCCGCCCAGCGTAAGTGCCTTTACAGGGCGTTTTCCCATTGCGGCACCGCACAGGATAACAAAGGGAATGAAACCTACTATAAAACCGCCCGTGGGGCCGGAAAGCGCAGAAAAGCCGCCTGAAAAGGCGGAAAATACGGGTAGACCGCAAAGACCGATGGCTATGTAAAGTGCCACGGCGGCGGTGCCTTTGAAAATGCCCAGAATATACCCGCAAAGCGCCACGGCAAAGGTCTGTAATGTAAGTGAAACACCGTTCGGCAACGGAATACACATCTGTGCACAAACAGCCGTTACGGCGGTAAACAGCGCTGTCAGGGCGATGTTTTTTGGCGAAGTGACCCTTTTCATCTTCGCCACCTCACCGAGACATCACCTGCACCGATGTGCAGTGTTTCCCCGTTTTCATCAACAATAAGCCGAGCATCGGCGTCTATACCCTTTACGGTTCCCGTGTGTTCAGCACCATTCAGGGTGAAATCCACCGTAAGTCCTGTCAGAATACTGCGGCGGCGGTATTCGTCAAGATATTTGCGTTCCTTCAATGCGTGGTAAAACTGCATAAAGCGCTCTGCTATATCTACGATAATTTCCGCCTTTTGTCGGGAGGAAATGTCGCGGTCGAAAACCGTGTCGGCTATATCTGCGATGTCCTGCGGCAAACCTTGGGGCGAGAAGATATTTATCCCTATTCCCAGTATTGCATATTTAAGCGCGGCGGTTTCGGCATCGAAGGCACCTTCGGTAAGTATGCCGCATACCTTTTTGCCATCGATGTATATGTCATTTACCCATTTTATGCCGCACCCCCTGCCGCTTTGTAACTCCAGCATTTCGGCAACCGCAACCGCCGCCGCAACTGTAAGCAGCCGTGATTCTTCAGGCGACATCGTAGGGCGAAGAACAATAGAAAAATAAAGCCCCCCTTCGGGCGAAAGAAAACTTCTGCCAAGGCGCCCCTTTCCTGCTGTCTGAGAGAGCGCCGCCACAAGCAGGCCCTCCTCGGCACCTCGCTCAGCAAATACCTTTGCCACACGGTTGGTGGAATCGGTGTTTTCAAAAAATTCCACCCTGCCCGAATAGTGTTTTTGCAGTTCGGCACCGCAAAGACGGGTATTGTCGTTACTAAAGCAATACCCTTTACCCGAAGCGGCATCGATAATAAAACCGTCACTCCGCAGTTGCTCTATCGCCTTCCACACGGCATTTCGGCTTACGGCAAGTTCACTTGCCAATCTCTGCCCCGAAATACCCTGCGGTGCATTTATCAGAACTGTCAGTATTTTTTCCTTCAGTTGCATACGTATCACCATCGCTATTTTAGCCCAAAAAGCAGAAGTTGTCAACCAAATAAACCGTTTTGGGTGACAGCACGCCGACCAATTATATATATAGTGAAAAAATAGGTTGACATTTTCCAAACGATTATATATAATTATAAGGCTGTCAAGAGCGATATGTTTGTCGGCAGACGAAGATTTTATCGTAGCAGCGCGGAAGGATAAAAACAACCAATCTTTCCATTCAAATAAAACTAAATATCGAGATGTGGCTCAGTTTGGTAGAGCGCTGCGTTCGGGACGCAGAGGCCGCAGGTTCGAATCCTGTCATCTCGACCATGCAGGGTGCCCTTATAGGATTTCAAGTTCCTATAAGAGCATCCTGCTTTTTTATGCCTAAAACAGATATAAACCACGAAACAAATTATAAGAACATTCTGTGCTGAACGTCACTAAACTGTTCAAACTGTTCGT
>JAZOBW010000178.1:0-2575 GCA_045596185.1 Acutalibacteraceae bacterium
TTGTGCGATGTGATGGGGGATTGTTTTGACAAACAACCCGAAGAACTCACAATGGATAAAGCCGCGGTGAAAAAACAGATGGAACTGATAGATACACTTCACCAAAACGGTGCGGAAGTGCTTATGTCATCCCATGTAAGAAAGTTTATCAGTGCAGAAGAAGTATTAAAAATTGCACTTGAGCATCAGAAACGCGGTGCGGATATATGTAAGATTGTAACAGGTGCAGAAAATATGGAAGAACAGATAGAGAATTTGAGAATAGTAAATCTTCTTAAAGAAAATCTCGAAATACCGTTTTTGTATCTTTCTGTAGGAAAGTGCAGTATTTTGAGAAGAATCGGATGTAATCTTGGTTGTTGTATGTATCTTGGTGTGGCGGAACACGACAAATTTTCCACTCCGGATCAACCGCTTATCAAGAGCCTTCTGGCAATAAGAGATAATATGTAAATTTATAATAGACAAGGAGATGGATGATATGAATTTCAACGGAAAAACAGCAATATCTACAGGAGCGGCATCAGGAATGGGGCTTTTGTTTGCACAAAATATCGTAGAACTTGGCGGTAATGCAGTTCTTTGTGACGTAAATGAAGAAGCCCTTATGAATGAGGTAAATAAACTCAACGAAAAAAGACCCGGCAGTGCAATAGGCGTTGTATGTGATGTGCGTGATTACAATCAGGTGGCAGCGGTAAGGGACAAGGCAGTTGAAACCTTCGGCAGAATAGATATAATGGCAAACTTTGCAGGGGGTACAGCCGTACGAATGAGAAATGTAGACAGAAGTAAATATCCTGAATTCCCTGACATACCTATTGATGTGTACGACTGGGGAATAGATGTAAACTTAAAAGGTGCATTTTATTTTAATCACGCGGTAGCAAAGACTATGAGAAATCAGAAAAGCGGTCTTATCATAAATATCGGATCTATAACAGGTGCAGAAGGCACAGCGGACGGTATGGATTATGCTACTTCAAAGGCAGGTCTTATGTATGGTTTGACCAAGTCTGTTGCTCAGTTTGGGGCACCATACAACATAAGATGTGTATGTGTAGCACCGGGACCTGTTCTTACAAGGGCGGCTATGGCAAATATGAAAACACTTCTGGGAAGGGCGGCAGAACCGCAGGAGATCATTGACTTGTGTCTTTTTATCGCATCTGACAAGGGACAGTTTATCAATGGAGAAACTATAATGATTGACGGCGGCAGAAATGCTATGCACAGATAGAGATCATATATAAGAAAAACTGCACTTATCACAGGTGCGTCGGTAGGTATCGGCAGAGCCGTGGCACATCTTATGGCTCACAACGGTGCAAAGGCTAATACCGATGCAAACGGAAAGGCTACCATAAGAGGTTTCTATGGTGATTATAATGTTACCGTTACAGCAAATGGTGTGACAAAGACCGCTATGGCGGCATTCCATAAGGGATACAACAATACCCTTGAAATAGTACTTGACTAAAAAATATATACACCCCCTTTCAGATATCAAATGAAAAGGGGGTGTAGTTTTATACACATTATATTATCTTTATTTTGTTTTTGTTCATATACTCGGAAGGAGACATACCCACTTTCTGTCTGAAAAAACTACAGAAGTGATATGGGTTTGAAAATCCGCACTTTTCTGATATGGCGTTGATTTTTAAAGTCCCTTCCGAAAGCATCTGCTTTGCTTTTCGTATTCTTATATTTGTTATATACTGTTTGGGGGATATTCCGTATTCCTTTTTAAAAAGTTTTCTGAAATGTTCTTCACCCATAAGGCACTCATCTGCAAGGTCCGAATTGGTGATATTTAAGTGAAGATTTTTTTCTATATATGCAATTGCATCTGATAGGGGAGAAGATTCGGCATTTCCTGTATTGGCAAGATATCCTATAATGTCATAGAATTTACTCATAAGCAGAGGCTTATTTCTTCCTGACAAAAATAATCTCTGCATCTCATCAAAACACCTTTTCAGATAATCGGTGTTTTCTAATGGGATGAGAGTAAATGTGTCGGGATGAAAATTCGTACATTCAAAGTTTATAAGAGGAAAAAATCCTCCTTTTTCTCTGTGTAATTTGTACGACTGACCTTTGGGAAGAATAATTGCACTGTTTGTATCAGATACATATTTTCTTCCGTTATGTTCGTAGGTGATTTGTCCGCTTAAGGCGAAGGAAAGCCCGTAATGTTCTCTTAAACCTGCAGTATGTGTTTTGCCCTTTGACTGAAAAACCGTAACTACATCGTTTATTTCTGTTATTACAATATTATTTATATCCATATATTTACCGCCTGATTATATTGAAATGAGTGTACAATTTAGATGACAATATTTTAGCGATATACTCGCTATCGCTCGTGCGATATATTTTCATTTCATTCAAATGCGATATAACTCCATTTCATTTCGTTGCGATATGATATAAATTCCTTTTTTTCTCACCCCGAAGGGGTATATCGCATTACGAAGTAATATATCGCACCGCAAGGTATATCGCAAATTCCGTCAGAAATTTATATCGCTGAGTTTAATCGTTTAGCGATTAAACTCATTATAGCAGA
>JAZOBW010000179.1:0-12808 GCA_045596185.1 Acutalibacteraceae bacterium
GAATGGTCAGGCTCCATATGTTGAACAACCAAGTAATCAGGCGCTCTTCCGTCTAATACATTTCCTATATTGTCAAGCCATTCGTGGGTAAAAGCGGCGTCAACGGTATCCATAATTGCAATTTTTTCATCGATAATGGCATAGGAATTATACGCCATACCGTTGGGAACTGTATACTGTCCTTCAAACAGATCGATCTTATGGTCGTTTACACCAACATACATGATATCCTTTGTAATATTCATTTTAGTGCCTCCTGAGTTTACTCTATTATTTTTCCATCGGTTGAAATTGTTACAACCTGCCACGGGATGAATTTTCCGCTATTCTGAAGTGCTCGCTTAACCGCATTTTCTATACCGCCGCAGCAGGGCACCTCCATACGAACAATCTTTACACTCTTAATATTGTTGTTGGTAATAATCTGCGCAAGTTTATCTGCGTAATCGCCCTCGTCAAGTTTAGGACAACCGATAAGTGTTATGTGATTGCGCATAAAATCATTGTGGAAGTTGCCGTAGGCAAATGCTGTACAGTCGGCGGCAACCAATAGATTTGCATCCTCAAAATAGGGCGCATTTATCGGAACCAGTTTTATCTGTACCGGCCACTGCGATAGTTGACTTGTGGCAGCGGCAGGTTTAGTATGTGCAGAACCCTCCCGTTTGATAGCCTTTGATTGTGTACCGGGGCAACCACAGGGCAGTTTTACGCCAATTTTATTAATCTTGGCTTCTCTGACTGCTTTCTCATTATATTCGGGTGCCTCACGTTCTTCAAAAGATATGGCATTGGTGGGGCAGGTGGGCAGACAGTCACCAAGACCGTCGCAGTAGTCTTCTCTAGTAAGTCTTGCCTTTCCGTTTATCATCTCTATTGCGCCCTCATGGCAGGCGGCGGCACACGCACCGCAGCCGTTGCATTTTTCTTCATCTATTTTAATAATCTTTCTAATCATCTAATTATTATCTCCTTGATTTTATGTGTTAATTATAGTACAATAAAAATGAAAAATCTGTTGAATTTTCAACAAACGGAGAAAAATAATGAAAAAATATTTGGAAATTATAAAAAAATGTCCGCTTTTTTACGGTATAGAGGAAGAAAATCTTATAAAAATGCTCGGCTGTTTAGGCGCGAGAGTTGAAAGCTTCGATAAAAAGTATACCATTATAGCAGAAGGAAGTCCAGCAAAATATATTGGTATTGTGCTTTCGGGCTCTGCGCAGATTTTTCAAATAGATTATTATGGCAATAAAAGTATTATAGGCAATATTGCACCCTCTCAGGTTTTTGCGGAGGCATTTGCTTGCGCCGAGATGTCGTCTGTGCCCGTAACCGTTATCGCAAGCGAGCCGAGTGACATTATGATTATTGACTGTAATCGGATTTTGCATACCTGCTCTAATAACTGCGGATTTCATAGACAGTTAATTTTTAATCTATTGCGTGATCTCGCTAAGAAAACACTTATGTTCCATCAGAAGATTGAAATTACCTCAAAGCGTTCTACAAGGGAAAAATTGATGGCATATCTTCTTGCCTTTGCAAAGCAGGCAGGCTCCGATAGTTTTGATATTCCCTTTGACAGACAAGAGCTTGCAGATTATCTTGAGGTTGATCGAAGTGGATTGTCTGCAGAGATAAGTAAACTCAGAAACGAGGGCGTTTTGCAAAGTGTCAGAAAGCATTTTGAATTATTATAAAAAATGAATGGAGTGTTTTTATGTCAAACGCAAACTGCAAGAGACTTCACATAGTTCTCGGAATAATCGCCGCTGTGTTAGCGGCCGCAATTGCTGTCGGTGTTGTTATAGTAGTTGTTAAGAAACATAAGCGTTCCAATAACAGAAGTTTTATAAGCAGCGCTTATGAGGATATAGAATATGTATATGTTGATGATACGGACACTACGTCTGAATCCGCTTCTCAGGACGGTGCAGATTCTGCGACCGATTTAATACCGCAGCAACCGCCAAAAAAAGAAATCCCTGTTTATGATACACCATTGTTTACTGCCAACGAGGTAGGTTCACTTTTTGCTGTCGCGCATTATGCCGGTTATACGGGAATGTCAACAAAAACTTATGTTTATATGGAAGATACCGTTAAGGATTTCAATGATTTTATTCTTCCGCCTATGTACCAAAGTGATTATATAGATATAAATACCCGTAAGGGTATAGAGCAGAGTAAAGCAGAGCTACAGGCATTTGCTAATGAAATTATCCCCAAAACTAAGAATATAGTTGATGCAAAAATTGATATAGAGAATATTAAAGAGCGTTCTGATCTTGATCAATTGGAAATTGAACAAAAGATCAATGAAAAAATTTGGGTGCAGTTTACTCAAAGGGATAATTTTCACCAGTATTCTTTTTCCTTTATGCCACAGGGTGCTGATGAGATATTTTCTGTAAACGGCGTGCCCTTTAACGTATGTCAAACATACAGTGAAAATGAAATCGCCGCATCACTGGAAGGGGTAAAGCAAATACTTTTTGATACCTTTGGCGTTCAGCTTGACAAGGTTGAAGTGGATAAGGAAACAAGTGATAGCACCGGTGAGGCTACCGTTATATCTGTAGAATATTACGATACCAAAACCAAAGAAAGAATAACGTTATACTTTTTTAATACCGCTGGACATTATACCGGTAAGACGCATATCAATACTGTGTTTATAAACTATTGGCGTCCAAGAGGTACAAGCGTGATTGCTGCGAGAGCAAAAATGATATCTCTTGCCGAAGCAGAGGAATATTTGAAAAAAGGATATGTTTTTTCAGAATATATGTGCCCCGAATGTGATACGGACCGTGTGGCTTTAGATTTCAGCGAGTATGATTATGTAGGAATCAGAGCAATATATCACGAGGAAAGAAAACTGGAAATTCCGTTTTATACTTTTTATAAGCATATCGGTACTTCTCCACTTACAGGTGAGAAAACCTACGGAATAACCTATGTGCCTGCAACACCGATTTCAGGATTGGATGAATATATGGCAAATCGGGAAATCGGCCACACCAAAAAATCGCAGTGGACAACTGAAACAATATAAAATGGCGTAATTCAGATAATTTTTGAACTATTGTAATAGGAAAGAATAGATGGATATGAAAAACTGGACTAAAAGATACAGCGGACAACTTGCCGGTAAAAGAGTAGCCGTTTTTGGTTCAACCGGCGGCATAGGTAATGAACTTTGCCGATATGTTCTTGAACTCGGCGGCAGCCTTATTACTGTTGACCGGAATGAACAAAGGTCGAAATTATTGAGGGAAAAACTTAAAAATGAATTTCCTGATTTGGATATCTGCGGTATAAATGCCGATCTTGAAAAAATAGAAACGGTGGAAAATGCCTGTCGTGAACTAAAAAAACTTAATGTTGATATTGTAATACATAATGCCGGCGCATACAGTATTCCCCGCAGCAGATGTTCCACCGGTTTTGATAATGTATTCCAGATAAACTTTGTTTCGCCCTATTATGCAACTAAAAGACTACTTGAACACCTGAAAGAAAGACAGGGCAGGGTAGTTGTTGTTGGCAGTATAGCACACAATTACTCCATAACCGATCCGGATGATATAGATTTTTCATCGCGAAAAAAGGCAAGTCTTGTTTATGGAAATGCGAAAAGATATCTGATGTTCTCGTTGCTTCGTTTAGCCCGCGATAACCCCGAAGTCGGTTTTGCTGTGACCCACCCCGGTATTACGTTTACAAATATAACCGCCCATTACCCGAAATTGATTTTTGCGATTATCAAGCATCCAATGAAGATTATATTTATGAAACCCAAAATGGCGGCACTAAGCATATTAGAGGGTATATTTACCGATACAAAATGTTATGAGTGGATAGGACCCAGATTTTTTAATGTTTGGGGCAGCCCCAAAAAGCAAACCCTTAACACCTGCTCAAAGGCCGAATGCGAGAGGATATATGATAATGCGAATAGAATTTATAATGATATAAAGCAAAAGCGGAATGCCTGAGCATTCCGCTTTGATTTTTATTCAACCGTAAGTACAACTTTGCCGACATTCTGTCCTTTGTAAAGGATGTCGTGTGCAGCCTCTGCCTCGGTTATGGGCAGTACCTTGTAAATAGTCGGTTTTACCTCACCGCTTGAAACCTTGGGCCATACGTCACGAACGAGGTTTGCCAATATTTGTGCCTTAACCTCGGGTGTGCGTGAGCGAAGTGTGCTGCCGATTATACGAACGTTACGAACGTAGATATTCTTAAGGTCTATTTCGGTTTTCTGTCCTGCAAGGGCGGCAATCATTATCCAACGTGCGCCGTGCTTAAGATAATGAATACATTTACCCATTATCTCACCGCCGAGACAGTCGATAGCAACGTCAACGGGATGTCCGTTTTCAAGTTCTTCCTTAAGCACGTCGGCGATGTTTTCCTTGGTTGTTACAACAACCCTGTCAGCGTTGAGGTGCTTTATGTTGTTTGCGATTTCATCAGTTAAAACGGTGGTTATAACACGAACGCCAAAAGCCTTTGCCATAGGAATTATAACGCTTGCAAGACCGCTTGCACCCGCATTCATAAGAAGTGTGTCGCCCGATTTGATATTGCCCTCGGTAAAGAGGTTAAGATATGCGGTTGCAAATGCCTCAGGCATAGCCGCCGCCTCTATCATAGTGCAGTTTTCGGGGACGGGCATCAGCATATCATATTTGATATTTGCATACTGTGCGTAACCGCCTCCGCCGAGCAGAGCGCAAACCTTGTCGCCGATTTTCCAGTTGGATTTTTCCTTTGCTACTGCGCCTATTTCGGTAATAGTTCCTGCTATTTCAAGGCCCATCCATTCGGGACAGCCCTCGGGTGGGGGATAGTCGCCCTCGCGCTGCATAAGATCGGCACGGTTGAGCGCTGCAGCCTCAATTTTAACAAGGCAGTCCTCCTCGCCGCAAATGGGATCGGGAACGTTGTCCCAACGCAGACTTCTGTCATCATTTACAAGTATTGCTTTCATTTTATTTTCACTCCATATTATCTCTGATTAACTTTACTTTACTGAGTAATGGCTGTTCGGGTGTAGAAAACTCATCGTGCTCATACACACACAAATACATACAACAGCCTATATTTGCACCGATTCTGCGGTGTAGCAGAGATTCGTGGCAAGATAGGAAAAGAAATGGAATGTCCAGAGTTTTCTTTAGTAGATTTGTTATACGCAGATTTTCAATCTGCTCGTCCATATTCTCGGCACCCGTTACAATCTTTACTATATCGGCGCCTCTGCGCTGTTGCTCAAGGGCTATTTCAAGTACTTCCTCGGCAGGGGCAAACCTATATAGATGCGAGGAGATAAGCACCTCGGCACCCTTATCGTGCAGGGTATCGATAAGTTCCATTTGTTTTTTGATGGCGTCTTTGTCGCGGGCAAGTTCGTCGGGTTGTCTGTCAAACCAGTCACCAACGACATCGCAAAGGGTAGCGCCGCTATCTGCCAAGGTTAAAAGTCCCTTTGCAAGTTCTTCATCGGGAATACCCTCGTTAATACCCGTTCTGTAATAGGTTGTATAGAATGGACGGCCTTTACCTGCCTCGAAAATTCTTTTGTATGTATCAGGGTTATGAAATTCCGGTCTTAAAGTTTCCACCTGAAGACCGAATGCCTCTGCACCGCAATCGATTGATTTTTCGATTCTCTCAATTGCAAGTTCGGGTGTTCTGCCTTGAAGCATAACTGTGAGAAGAGGCTTTTCGTATGTTAAAAATGTACTTTTCATTATTTAATTCTCTCCATAGCATTTCTACCGCCGTCTATCATTATATTTTCACCGTTGATAAACTTACCTTTGTCGGAGGCTACAAAAAGGATTAAATCAATTATTTCCTGCGGTTCAGCGGCTCTGCCCATAAGGGTTTTCATACCTGCCATATTGGCTCTGGTAAGCACGGGTCCGGGGGAGATACATACACAACGTACGCCGTACTTTGCACCGCACTGTGCAAGTGATTTGGTAAGACCGAACATAATTCCCGATTTAGCGGTGGGATATTCTGCACCGTATCCGTCGCCCTCCATACCTGTTATAGAGCCGATATTTACTATAAGACCGTCCCGCTGCTTGCGCATCTGCTTCATAACAGCGTGTGCAAAATAAAATGGGCCTTTAAGGTTTACATCAAGTCCCCAATCAAATACCTCAATAGGCACATCGGGGAATTCGGGATACTTTTCACGGTCAACCTTCTGCATTCGCACGGCAGTACCGCCTGCAAAATCAATCAGTATATCAATTCTGCCAAACTCCTCTATAGCACGGTCACGTACGGCACAAACCTGATTATAATCCCTTACATCGCATATCATACCAATCGCTCTGCCTTGACCCTTTTGGTTTATTTCGTCAACCTTTTGGTCGAGGATTTCCTGATTGATATCACACATAAGAACGTTTCCGCCAAGGGCTGCAAAGTTTTCTGCAAAAAGCAGACCCATTCCCGATGCTGCGCCTACGGATATAGCCGTTTTATTTTCAAACTGCATAATACCACTTCTTTCTATGGTTATTAATTACAGTATACAATACACGATGTATTTTTTCAATGCCCAATGTCGTACACAATTTAGCAATTATGATACTTTTGCAAATTATTTACCACAACTTTTAAGTACGGTTTTATAAAGTTCAAATTCGTAATCGTAGGTATAAGGATTTTCGATTTCGCCGGCTGCCATTTTAGCAAAAGCCGCCATCATACCATCATATCTGTTGTAATTATCGCTTTTAACCGTAGTGCCACGGTCACTCCAATCATCACTCTTGAAACTTGTTATTTCGCTGTATATATTTTCAGCAGAGCCACCTGCAAACATTTCAAGCGGCCAGATTTTTACGGTTTCTTTAGTGCCGTGTACGGTAAGGTGTCTTCTTGCAAAACCACCCTTTTCGTTGGCGCTCGTCATTGCTGTGCAAACACCGTTTTTATATTCAAGCACCGCCATACCGAAATCTTCTGCGGTAACACCGTCGGTGCCCGTAGAGCGGTTTAGTGGAATAATATTATCGGGCATACCTTTTATCTGTAATATAAGGTCAATGAGATGACAGCCGAGAAAGAACATCATACCGCCGGGGAAATCCTTTAACCACTGGCGGTTTTCTGGTGTGTGCTTACAGCTCATTTGTGCTTCAACGCTGATTATCTCGCCAAGCTCACCGTTTTTTATTCTTTCGAGCAGAGCGATAATATTGGGATTATATCTGTACATATATCCCGTATGGAAAACCGTGCCGTTTTTCTTTACGATAGAAATTAATTTTTCAAAATCAGCAAGTTCGATACCTCCAGGCTTTTCCATATGTATGTGTTTGCCGTGCTCTGCCGCCAAAAGGGCATATTTTGTGGTATATATCTCGTCGGTTTCAATAGCAACCGCTTCAATTTCGGGGTTACTTAGTACCTCGTCAAGTGTGAGTTCCTTGCAACCCTCCAAAATATGGAGATGCTGCGGCAGACGTTCTCTTTCGTTTTCGGGCAGAACATAGCCTACCACCTCAAAAAGATCGCTCTGTTTTTTAAGACTGTCGAAAATCTGTACCGAATGACTGTTGGTATTAAGACCTATCTGTGCAATCTTAATCTTTTTCATTTTAATTTTCTCCAATCAAACTGGACTAACGGGAAGGTTTTCTCATTTACGAGACGGTTATAAATTTCTACTGCATCGTTGGGTGAGTGGGTTTCATCTATGATATCAGAAAGCGTTATTCTGCCGCTTTCGGTCAGTTTTACAAGGGAATATATATCATCCGAGTGTGTCCACCAACCGCCGTGCGATTCTACATCAGGACGGGCATCGGTGTGTGCACCAATAAGGGTTATTCCTGGTCCGTGCACCTTGTGGTAATAGTCAATAGTGAAATCACTGCTTCTGGTACAGCCTAAAAGGGCAACTCTGCCAAAACATGCCATACAGTCAAGTATACCGTCAAGACCTTTGCCTATTCCGGTTACCTCAATACCAACCTTTGCACCACCGTTTGTAATCTGCTTTGCTTTTTCGGCAAAGTCAGGCGCATAAGGGTCAAGGGCGTAGTCGGCACCGCATTTTAATGCCTTCTCGCGTTTTTTAGGGTCGGGGTCAACGGCGATTATCGGCGTTGCACCTGCTGTGCGCAAAAGCTGTAATGCGGCAATTCCCAGAATTCCCATTCCCATAACTATGGCACTTTCACCGATTTCAAGACGGCATTTTCTTATTGCCGCAAGAGGGAAGGAGGCAATGTTGAAAAGTGCGGCATCTTCAAATGGAATATTGCCTATGGGGTATACATTGCATTCGGGTGCGTTAACATATTCACTGTGTGTACTCCAGCAAACGGCAACCCTGTCGCCAACCTTTACTTTTGTTACAGACTTGCCAACCTCGGTTACAACACCTGCACTGCTATAACCGCCGTAACGGGGGAAGCGTACCTCGGCATCAGCCTTTTCTCTCCAGCTTACTGTGGGGTTACCCATAAGGTTGGCGCGTTCGGTTCCGCTACTGATGGAGGAAACGCAAAGTTTTACCTGCACCTCATTATCAGCAGGTTTTGTAGGCTCATAATCTACAATTTCCGCAATATCTTTACTAATGAATACTATTCTTTTATTTGACATACGTCTCACCTCGATTGTATTGTACTACTTGACAAGAAAGTATACAATCCATTATACTGTAAAATAAGAGGTAAAATCCTATAAGATAAAGGGGGAAATCGGCGTGACAGATACACAATTCTATAAAAGCTTTTACTTCAATCTGTATTCATACACAACTGCGCACCATACAGATTGGTTTAAGGAAAACGGCTGCCCTACACATTATATTGCCCGTATGCTTTCGGGTAAGGGTAAGTTGTGTACAGCCGACTATACAATCGGGCTTTCTGCAGGCGATATATTCTATATTCCCAAAGGAGAATGGTATCGTTCATATTGGTATCCTGATGAAGGCGGTGAGGTTACCTTTTACTCGTTCGGATTTGATTTGTTTCCCTATAGAGAGGATAACGGATACAAACTGCAGAAAATAGAGTGCGAAGCGGAAGAATTAGCGTTACTTTCTGCACTGGAAGAGGATATAACGGTCAGTGTTTCGTCTATAGGCGAGTTGTATACTTTTTTGGGTAGCATATCGGGCAAACTGGAAAGAAAGGAAATTTCAAGGTCTGATGCTACTATTTTAAGAGCACTTGAATTTATGCGCAATAACTCTGATTACAGTATCGGTGATGTCGCCCGTTATTGCGGAGTGAGCGAATCAGGTCTTTATGTAAAATTCCGCAACGGTGTTGGGAAAACCCCTGTGGAGATGCGCCAGAGAATAAACATTAACAGGGCGAAGGAATTACTTGTTACCACCGATATGTCGGTCGAGGAAATAAGCGAAAATCTTAATTTTAGTTCGTCATCATATTTTCGCAAGATTTTTCGTGAACATACCGGCAAAACACCGACACAGGTAAGAAAAAGCAGTAAGACAATATAACGAACCTAATATAAAAAGATTGAATTTACAACATAAATATGGTAATATATATGTGTATGTATTGTGAAAGGGCGGGTGCTGTATGCGGGTATTGACTGTAGGCGATGTTTGTAGCGAAGTCGGTTGCAATATGGCACTTCGATTTATTCCAAAACTTCGTAGGGAAAAGGGAATAGATGTGGTTATCGTTAATGGCGAAAACTCGGCTGTAGGTAACGGAATAACTCCTGAAAGTGCTGACATTCTCTTTGCTGCAGGCGCCGATGTTATAACCGGCGGCAATCACTCGCTTCGCAGACGCGAGGTGCACAGTATACTCGATGAGAATCCCTTTCTACTTCGTCCCCATAATGTCGATAGCAATTACGGCAGCGGTTATTGCCTTTTGGATTTAGGTTATACTACAGTTGCCGTTATAAACTTATCGGGACAGATATATCTCGATGCACTGAAGGCAGAAAACCCTTTTTTGGCGGCCGACAGACTTATAGAATGTGCACAGGCGGACGGTGTCTCTATGATACTTGTTGATTTCCACGCAGAGGCAACAAGTGAAAAACGTGCTATGGGATACTATCTTGATGGTAGGGTATCTGCAGTATTCGGTACCCATACCCACGTACAAACTTCCGATGCACAGATATTGCCCAAAGGCACGGCATATATAACTGACCTCGGCATGACGGGTGCCCACCATTCAGTACTCGGTGTTAAGACCGAGATAATTATAGACCGTCTAAAAAACGGAACACAGAATAAGTTTGAACCGGCTTTCGGTAAAGCAAGACTTGATGCCTGTATATTTGAATTGGATCCGAAAACAGGTCTTGCGACCGGTGTAGAGACCATATCGGTAAAGGAGGAATAGGCGTTGCACAAAAACAGAATACTATGTCTGCTTTTGATAGCGGTTATGCTTATATCCTTTTCGGGCTGCAGTTCAGATAAAGATCAGTTAAGTTCGGATATACCGCAGAACATTACCGATAATATAGGCGGCGATAAAAGTATCAAATTGCTTTACAGTTATTCGGACAGTTTTAATCCTTATACATCCAAGACCGACCTTAACCGTAATATTTGCAGTCTGTTATACGAACCGCTTATAAAACTTGATGAAAATTTCGAACCGGTATATTGTATCGCGCAATCGGTTGAAACGGAACAGACACAGTGTACCGTGGTTCTTAAAAATGTATATTTTTCGGATTCCAGCCGCGTAACGGCAAAGGATGTTATCTATTCGTACAATGCGGCAAAAAATTCGGCTACAGTGTATGCACATCAACTTTACGAGGTATCGGCAGTGACCGCGGTTGATACAACTACCGTTGTATTCACCCTTAACCGATATGACCGATATTTTGTTAATCTTCTTGATTTTCCAATAATAAAGGCGGAAAGCGATAAGATAACCGACGCAGACGGTGTTGCACAGCCGCCTATAGGGTGCGGCAGATACACCATTGATGCCGAGCGCAAAAACTTGATAAGGAATGACGGATACTTTGGTGCCAAGGGCGCAATAGAACGCATTGAACTTATAAACACTCCCGACAGCGAGGCGGTTTCCCACCATGTTGAAGTGGGTGCATCCGATATTTATTATACCGACCTTTCGGACGGCAATATCGTGAGAATGAGCGGTAAAAAAACCGAAGTTGCTCTTAACAGTATGGTTTATATCGGCATAAACGATTCTTACGGCGATCTTGCCACAAACTATATGCGATATGCAATATCATCCGCTCTTGATCGAACAGCAATATGCAATCAGGCCTATTATAACAATGCAGTTGCGGCAACAGGCTTTTTTAACCCTTCGTTTAAGGATGTTTCGGCGCATCAAACCATAGAAAGAAAGAACAATCTTGAAATAACAGTTGAGAATCTCGGCAAAATAGGTTATAATAGTAAAGATAATGAAGGATATGCTGTTAATAATGTGGGGAAACATCCTTCTTATACATTGCTTGTAAATAAAGAAAACGCGTCCCGTGTGGCTGCTGCAAAACTTATTGCAACACAGTTAAGGGCGGCAGGAATAGGTATAACAGTAGTAGAGCGAAGTTATGCCGAATATGTAAGCGCTCTTGAGTCGGGCAGTTTCCAGTTGTATCTCGGAGAGATCGAAATACTCAATAATATGGATATATCTCCGCTTGTTATGCCGGGTGGCTCTGCCGCATACGGCGTTTCGGAGGATAAACAGGAAAGTAAAAACGAAGACGATACTCAAAATCCCGAAGAACAGTTATCGCAGGAACAATTGGCAGGGTATTCTTATAAAACCTTGTTATCGGGGTTCTATTCGGGTGATGCAAATGTCGGCATTGGCGATATAGCAGGTGCGCTTATTACCGAAATGCCCCAGATACCCATTTGCTACAGATTGGGTTTGTTATTTTATGATTCGGATATTGAAAGTGGTGTTACTGCAACGGTTAGTGACATTTATTATTCAATAGAATCATATCAATATAAATAATAATTTTTGGAGGATATATTATGATAGCGTATGAAACCAGAATAGGCAATATTGTTTTGACCGAAAACTTTTTATCGAAACTCATCGGTCATGAGGTAACTTCCTGTTTCGGTGTTGTTGGAATGAAACCCAGTAACAGCCGTCAGCACATTTTGGGCCTTGTTTCCCGCAATCAGTCGATAGATACCGGTATCAAGGTAACAGGCGATGCCGATACTATAAATGTAGAATTGCATATTGTTGTAACCTATGGAATGAACATAAATGCAATTGCTGCAAGTATTACAGAGAAGGTCAAGTATGCAGTAATGGATATGACCGGAATCACAGTTAATAAGGTAATCGTCAAGGTCGACGGTATTACAGAATAAGTATTATTCTTAAGGGCCGGTGCCCTGCTTTCTAAAGGAGTGTTTACTTTTGATAAACGGAAATAACCTGCGCGACGCAATAATATCCGCCGCGAATAAACTTGCGAATAACAGAAAACAGGTTGATGACCTGAATGTTTTTCCGGTGCCCGATGGTGATACCGGAACAAATATGTCTATGACCCTTGCGAACTCGGTAAGAGAACTTGAAAAACTTTCGGGTGCTACCGCCGGTAAGGTTGCATCGGTCAATGCATCTGCATTGCTTCGCGGTGCCAGAGGAAACTCCGGCGTTATCACATCGCTGCTTTTCCGCGGATTTGCAAAGGGAATAGGCAATGATGAAACCCTCACACCGGAGAATATCGCAAGTGCATTTGAACTCGGTGTTGAGGCCGCATATAAGGCTGTTATGAAGCCTAC
>JAZOBW010000180.1:0-4583 GCA_045596185.1 Acutalibacteraceae bacterium
CTATTCGCGTAGTTGAGGTTCTTCTTTTTTCAAGTTTTTAATCTCGCGTTTAAGGTTGGTTATTAATACTCGGATCAAAGCATCTAAAGTGTTAAAATTTCAGAAACAACCGTTGTGATAAAACCACCAAACTGTTGCACAAGAATTACAATCGTGATACCTAAGAACACAATCGCAGCGACACCTGCAAGTGACAGAACACTGGTGCCAATTAATCTTGCCATAGAAAAATCGTGAATCTTAATAAGTCCCATTATTATTAAAATTAAGAAATAGATAATTGCTATTGCATCTAAAATAGTGAGGAAACTCGCTTCTGTTGGCAATAAAACATTTGTAAGTACCAGTCTTATAGCCTTTTCGATTATTAACGGAAGCAAACTGTAGCAAGTAACAACTGTAATTTCGCGGAATTTACCTTTACCTTCAAGCAAGGTGCAAACCATCCAGTTTGCAATAATCCACAAAATCACAAGACCTGTAGTTTTAACAAATAACCATAATGAATTAAAGGAAGCAGCATCATATATAGTAAAAAGAAATCCACCCTTTAAGGTCTGAAGAATTGTTACAATATAGAATAAAATAACAGATACTATACAAAGCAAAATTGAGCCTTGCTTTTTTTCTTTAATTTCCGTAAACGCATTTGACGGATGAATTAAAACAGAAAACATAAGACTTAATTGCTTATTGCGGATAAGTGTAATTTTTCTACGGGTAGTAATAACCAAAAAGGTAATAGCGAAAACAATTATTACCGCTAAAGCAATGAAAATAACAATAAAGTATTGGTTTATTAATTCGCTTCGTTTATACTCAAAAGCAATGGCATAGGTTTCTCTATCATACCCTTTTTTTGCCAGCTCTAAAGCAGTTTCATAGTCACCCTCGTTAATATAAGTGCGGGCGAGAGCACCATAAGCGGGTTGGAAGTTATTGTCAAGACTTAAAACCTCTTCACAACCTTTTTTAGCTCCCATATAGTCGCCTTTAAGGGTAAGTGTTATTAAACCTTTAACCTTTTTACCGAAGTCGGTGAGTTTAAAAACAGTAATTTTATTTGTAGCGCTGTCAGAAACCAATACCTCGCTACCGTTATCCTTAATTGCTAAGGAGGAAACTGTAACGAAAGTTCCAACCTGTGTTCCAAAACCCATACCGCCACCGAAAACCGATAAAATTCTGCAAGAGGCATCGTACACAAAAACTTTACCGAAGGCAGACTCAAGACCATATACAAAGCCGTTATCATCAACCTCGATATCAAATATATCCTGTTTTGAAACCGCTCCTTTATTGTAAGAAGTGTTGATTTTTGTATCAACAAAACTTATTTCATCAGAACGCAGAATATTATTACCTATTCCGGGGCCTAATTTTCTAATCTGTCCAACACGGCTTGTATCTGTATAGCCTGTACTTGTGTAAATAAATCCGTCTTTATCAATTGTCAGGTCAACAAAACAGAAGGGCAGTCTTTTGGTTGAGTTGCCTTTTTTCGCATTATTCGGGAATACACGATTTTTAATATTCGAAAATACAATTCCCAAAGATGCACTTACAGTATTAGCACCATAAAAGCCCAAAAACTCCATATCCTTATCATAAAGGAGAGCTCCGTAATATGAACCGTCACTCAAAATATAGGTATAACCATAGTCGTCAATAACCATATTAGTAGGACGGAAATCAAAATCATCAGGAATTAAATTTGATTTTGGCAAAGTAATTATATTTATTAATTTACCGTCTGTATTAATGTGAAGAATGCGGTGTCCTTCAGTATCGCAGATATAAAGTGTATTATCCTTAGCAATATATAAACCCTTTGCATCAACATAGGTTTCGGTCTTGTTAATAAGACCTATTTCCTTTACTAATCTGTAATCCTTATCTAAAATCACAATTCTTGAATTGTTATCAAGAATATAAAGGTTTCCTTCATTACCAAAGGTAATATCATTTATCTTTGAAAACTTCTGGATTCCCAGTAAATCAGAATCAATACTAAATTCGGCACTATACATAGGACGGTTATATACCGCCTTATCCTGTTCGCCCACCTCGGACCAATATGTATAACTTTCATACGGTACTTCGGCATTGACACTTAATGTTGGTATTACTGCAAGGAGTAACACAAAAACAATTATAAAGATATTTTTTGATAATCTCTTCATCGTCCTACTCCTTTATACCAGCGCTGCTCATTGCTTCAACAACATTACTTTGTGAAATCAAGAAAACAATAATCGGAGGTATCATCATAATAACCGTAACCGCCATCGAGCTACCTGCTCTTGCCGTTCCGCCTGCAGTTATCTGTGTTACAATCTGTGGCAGTGTTTTTAATTGTTCGCTGAAAATAGTTCCGTTAGGAATTTCTGCCCAAATATCTCTGAAAGCGAAAAGCATAAGTGTAAGCCAGGCAGGTTTTATAACAGGCATAACTATTGACCAGAAAACCCTGTAATGACTGGCGCCGTCAATTTTAGCAGCCTCAAGCAAAGCATTTGGAATATAACCTTCAATATATTGTTTTGCTAAGAAAACACCAAGAGTTGAAGCCATATGGGGCAGAATAGATACCCAATAAGTATCAATTATGTTCATTTTCGAGAAAATCAAATATCTCGGAATACCAAGTGTATAAGCGTTAAACATAAGCGCAAACTGAACTATCCAGAAAATAACATTTCTGCCCTTAAACTTTGCCTTGGATAGCACAAATGCCGCCATAGTTGCAATAATAATATAAAAGAAAGTTGAAACAATACTTACAAAAAGACTGTTGAAAATATAACGGGATAGCGGCACCTTTAGCGAAGACATTAAATCAGGAAGAATTAAATAGTTTCCAAGAGTCGGTCTTCTGACAAAAAAGCGTGGTGGAAAAATCAACAACTCATCAAGGGGCTTAAAAGAGGTGCAAACCGCATAAATTAGCGGAAGCATAGTAAAAAGTCCTGCTGTGATGAGGAGAAAAGCATTAAGAAAATCGCCAAATTTTGAACGTGTATAACGTCTGCATGCCATTTTTCTGTTAGAAGTCAAGGCACTTTTCAAAGAATTAATAAAGCTCATCACAAACACCTCACTTTTGCACGGTTGAAAGCACTTTTCCAACAATAAGTCTTGTTGTTACCATCATAATAAACAATACAACCGCAATTGCTGAAGCATAGCCAAGTTCATAACGGACAGTCGCCATATCCTGCATTAAGGATACAATAGTATCAACTGCGTTTGATTTACTTGGATAACCCGCCAAGGTAATTGCAATAGCGCTTACCGAGAAACTGCTTTGTATCTGCATAACTGCACTGAAAAGTAACATATTTGACATTGAAGGAAGGGTAATATACCTTAATTCTTGCCAACGATTACGAATGCCGTCAATAGCGCCTGCCTCATACATATCGCGACTAACATTCTGAAGTCCCGAAATGTTAGCAAGGAAAGATACACCCATACTTTGCCATAACTGAACAACGATAATAATCGGCATAAGATATGTAGCATCTTTAAGCCATACTATGGGTTCGGTAATAATTCCAATTGAAAGTAAAAGGCTGTTTATATATCCGTAACTGTCTCCGCTGAATGCAACTTGCCAGATAAAATAAGCATTACCCACAAGTGACGGTGCGTAGAACATAAAGGAAAGTAATGCTCTGACCGTGGGAGTAAATTCGTTTACAAGCCATGCTAATACGAATGAGAGTAAGAAACCGAGAGGACCTGCAACTACAGCAAAAATAAAGGTATTCTTAACTGTAATCGGAAATACAACGTCATTGGTTATTAATCTTCTATAGTTATCAAGACCAACAAAATTCGGAGTTGATATCATATCGTATGAAGTAAAGCTAAGCACTATTGAAGAGACTATAGGAATAATTGTAAAAATCAGGAAGAACAACACAAAAGGGGAGATCATTACAAACATTGGAAGTTGTTCTCTGAAAGAACCTTCAGGTGCTAATTTTTTGCCACCCTTTAAATTGTTGCTTTTTTCTTTAACTAACATAGTGATCTTCCCTCCTCTTAGCTGTATTCTTTAATTTTTCTTGCAATTTCATCATCGGCAATCTTGCCCCATTTCATAACCGCATCTTTAGAATTGCTTTCACCGTTTACAACGGTCCAAAAAGCCTGATCAATAGCACGCGATAAATAGTAGCTGCCGGGAACTTCGGCTACTTCCTTAACCTGCAAACGTTGCTCTTCCATAACTGATAAATGCTCATTATCCCAAGCCAGATTCTGGAAAGCTTCAACATTTGCGGTTGTTGTTCTACCTATCATTCCAAGTATAGATTCAACATTATTGTTATATCTTGTTTGTGTTTCTGCCGAGGTCCACCACTTAAGGAATTCCCAGGCTTCTTCCTTGTTTTTGGATTTATTTATAATTCCGCAACCAGTTCCTGCGCCTGCAATTGTTTTGTTGCCGTTTGCCGATGCAGGTACTAATGCCACGGACCATCTGCCTGCAATTTCAGGTGCGGCAGAATATAAATTCATATAGGTTGCAAGGGGTGCTATTCCTAAAGGAACAACGCCTACTCTGAAACGGT
>JAZOBW010000181.1:0-2687 GCA_045596185.1 Acutalibacteraceae bacterium
ACATGGCTACGATCCGACTTGCGCTCAGTATTTTCTCGATTGCAAACAATGAATCGGCATTTGAAATGCTATTACTTTACGGCGTTATCCTTTTTGTAAGAGCGCTTACAGAATTCTGGAACATATCAACGCTTCTTGGAAACTTTAAGCAGATTGCAAACGCAAAGCCCAAAAAATCGGTTGAATTCATAACGGACAATGCAACAACATACGCTATGTCGAAAAATTCTATCGAGGGCGATGTGCTTATAGCAACACCCCGTCGCACGGAATTTGTAACCGGATTTATGAAGTATTCAACCTTTGATACGAAACTTTCGGGTAAACTTTCTGTTGTTAATATTGTTTCAGTTTTGATTGCCATTATTTCGGCAATTGTAGCATACGGATATTTTTCAAAAGCCTACTACTCATTCTATTTTGCCGCAGCGGTTATGTGTATCACCGCCGTACCCGTGCTTTTCCTTATAGATGCTCTGCCGCTAAGGATAACATCTAAAAAGTTAAACAAAAAAGGTGCGATGATAGCAGGTAAAACTGCAGCCGAACATCTTGAATCTTCAAACGCTGTTGTTATTTCCTCAAGCGATATGTTCCCTTCCGGAACAATAACGCTGCAAAGCATAAAGGTGCTTTGTGAAAACAGCATTGACGACACCATCCTTCGTGCCGCTTCTCTTACAGAATCGGTAGGTAGTACCCTTGCACCGATCTTCAAGGAAATAGCAGGTACAAATAAATCATATTCTATGCCCGATTCGGACACAGTAAAATATGAGGAAAACCTTGGCCTTTCAGGTTGGGTAGACGATAAACGCCTTTTTATCGGCAATCGCACACTTATGGAATCTCACGATATTGCAGTGCCCAATGTAGAGGTTGACCGTAGTATTTTAAGAAAAGGTTACTTCCCCGTCTATCTTGCAAGTGAGGGAAAGGCCTGCGCATTGCTTGCGGTTCGTTATGATATTGATATACAAACCGCCAAAGAAATCCGCAAACTAACAGAACTGGGTGTAACCCTGTTGGATACTAACTGCGACCCGATCATCAGCGATGCTATGCTTTGCGATTACTCCGAACTGTACGAAGATTCGGACAAGGTAATAAGCAACGCAGGTGCTATGATGCATCGTGATGCAACACTGCCTATCAAGCGTTCCTTCTCCCCTGCCGCATTCAGAACCGGTAATATTACCTTTGTTTCAATAATGAACTGTGCTTCGCGGATCAAAAAGTCAAATTCAGTGCTCACGGTATGTTATGTACTCGCTGCAGTATTGGGTCTGCTATTCTTTATGTACTCTGCATTTTCCGGTTCGGGTGATCCTTTACACCCATCCACCTTGTTCATTTATGAAATTGCCGCAACGGCAGTATCCTTACTGCTATTTATAATCAACAAGCCTTAATCCTATACGGAGGTAGATAATATGTCAGAAAATAAAAAGTTTTATATTACAACGGCCATCGCCTACACATCCAGAAAACCGCATATCGGTAATGCTTATGATATTGTACTTGCCGATATGATTGCCCGTTACAAAAGAGCCAAAGGATACGATGTTTTCCTTATGACCGGTTCAGACGAACACGGACAAAAAATCGAAGAATACGCTAAAAATGCAGGTATTTCTCCGAAAGAGTATGTAGACCGCGTTTCTTCCGAAATAAAGGGCGTTTGGGACAGTCTCAACACAAGTTACGACAAGTTCATCCGCACTACCGATGCCGATCACGAAAAGACTGTACAGAAAATATTTAAGAAACTTTACGATCAGGGCGACATATATAAGGGCACCTACGAAGGAAAATACTGCGTACCTTGCGAGTCCTTCTTTACAAACTCCCAACTGGTTGACGGCAAATGTCCCGACTGCGGTCGCGAAGTCACCGATGCTAAGGAAGAAGCCTACTTCTTAAGGCTCAGCAAATATCAGGATAAACTTATGGAATACTATGAGCAGAATCCCGATTTTATACAGCCGGAATCCCGTAGAAATGAAATGATAAACAATTTTATTAAACCCGGTCTTTCCGATCTGTGCGTTTCCCGTTCCTCCTTCACATGGGGCGTTCCGGTATCGTTTGATGACCGCCATATTATATATGTATGGATTGATGCTCTTTCCAACTATATCACCGGTATAGGCTACGATACCGAAAATCCTTCCGATCGCTATAAAAAATTGTGGCCGGCAGACCTGCATGTTATCGGCAAGGATATCGTTCGTTTCCATACCATTTATTGGCCCATTATTCTTATGGCTTTGGGCGAGGAACTGCCTAAAAAAGTTCTGGGTCATCCTTGGGTGCTTGTAGGCGAAGATAAAATGTCCAAATCAAAAGGCAATGTTATCTATGCTGATGAACTTGCCGCAAGATTTTCGGCAGATGCCGTTCGTTACTATCTGCTGTCTGAAATCCCATTCACTCAGGACGGTACCATCACCTATGAAAGTTTTATTGGTAAGTATAACACCGATCTTGCAAACACACTGGGCAATCTTGTCAACCGCTGTGTTGCGATGACAAACAAATATTTCAACGGCAAAGCCGTTGCAAACGGAGAAACCTACCAACTTGACAAGGAACTTGTCGATACACTGAACGCTTCTGTCGCCGACTATACAAAGGCTATGGACAGTTATCACAATGCCGATGCCTGCGAGGCTGGTATGACCCTT
>JAZOBW010000182.1:0-14631 GCA_045596185.1 Acutalibacteraceae bacterium
CCTTCTGCGTGAAAATGTACAACATCAAATCTTCCAAAAGCCGCAGCGATTGCAGCGGTAACAGATGCCGTCATTGCAGCAAGACCGCGCTTTTCAAGTGCCCATACGGTTTTAATCCGCACACCGTTATACTCGGTAGGCAAAGCCTCGTCGAAGTCTTTGCCGCTAATATGGTGACCTTTTCTGTTAAAACAAGTACATTCGTGTCCCAATGCCGACATACGGGTTGCAAGTTCGCCTACAACAATTTCAACCCCGCCCTCCCTTGAAGGAACACGTTTATGACCAAGCATTGCTATGCGAAGTTTTTTCTTTATTCTACGAGACATTATATACCGTCCATTCTGCATACGGCAGTAAAGGTTTTGAATAAAATTGAGATATCAACAAAAAAGTTTCGTTCGCGAATATACTTAAGGTCAAGATCAACCCACTCGTCAAAAGTAAGACTGTTACGTTTGGGAACTATCTGCCAATAACAGGTTATTCCGGGAATAACACTAAGACGTTGAAATTGCTTTTGGTCATACTCCTCAACCTCACGCGGAAGCGGAGGACGGGGACCAACCAGACTCATATCGCCTTTAAGCACATTCCAAAACTGCGGAAGTTCATCGATACCCGAACGACGTATGAATTTTCCGATACGCGTAATTCTTGGGTCATTCTTCATTTTGAATGCCGCACCCTCCATCTCGTTGTGTTTAAGAAGAGAATCCAGCAGACTATCAGCATTCGGTACCATAGAACGGAATTTATAAAATTTGAACAGTTTGCCGTTTTTACCAACTCTGGTCTGCGTGTAAATCGGAGACGCACCGGGGCTATCAATAACGATCACAAGTGCCACAATAAGCATAGGAACAAACAATATAATTAAAGGTATTAAAGAGCAAACAATATCAAAAACTCTTTTTGTAATACGATATCCGGTTTTTTCGGATATGTACTGCATTTGCAGTTTGCTCCCATCTTTTTCCTTTATCATTACACTATCTCCTATGTATTACACTTTTACTCTATCGGCTCATAGAACAATTTAACAACTATTTCGCTAAGCGACTCGTTATCGGGATAAAACTCCATAAACTCTTCGCCAACCTTTGATTCACCCTGGATACTGTGTATCTTTGTATACTCATAATCCGAAAGTTTTTCAAAAAGATTTTGCAAAACAGTGACCGAACAGTCCGACAGAAAATGTTCAGACATCTGCAGAGTTGCATCGACTATAAAACTATCATCATTTTCAGCACATTCGAGTGTTTTCTTATGAAGCGCTTCGATATACTGTTTCTGGCGCTGCATACGGGTGCTGTTTGTACTATCGTCCATACCGTAACGCGTACGGACATAGTTAAGGGAATGTTCGCCCAAAAGTGTTACGTTTTCGCCCTTGACCAAGGTATCGTCAATACCGGTAAAATCATCAAGAACGGTAACCTGTACACCACCGACAAGATCATTCATTATCGGAACACTATCCATCGTTACCGAAATATAGTGTTTAATTTTTGTGCCCAGCAAAATTTTAGATACCGCATCAACCGTGTTGCGGCAACTCATCTGTTTTCCGTTACCATAGGTGTGTGCCAATGCCACCTGTTTATTAACGGTTCCAACCTTTTCCCCCGCCAGACCCAGAAGGTTCATATCAACCATCGTGTCGCGGTTTATATGCACGGCACTGTAACTTTTTTCGTTTTCATCAATAACAAGCAACATCAAAAAGTCGGCGCGTTGGTCGTTCATATATGATTCATCATCGCTGAATTCGTTCTTATCAAGACCTATAATAAGCAGGGTGTTGATATTTTTTTTCAAATCATAACTAACGCCGTTATATTCAATACGGGTTTCGGAAATATCAAATTCATTCCCCGAAAAAGCACCCTGATGTTTTTCCCAGATACTTATACCCACCAATATCAAAGAAAATACAAGCACAAATATAACGACTATCAGTACAGGGCGAAAATACTTCTTTTTGGTTATTTTAGTAAGTCTCATAGGCATTAAGCCTTATTGGAAGCGAACTTACGGGAAACAACAGCAAAAGCACAAAGAGAACCTAGCATAACAACAACGATCATTTCTATCGGGAAACTATCGCCGGTTGCAGGAGATATAGAATCTCTGGCAACAACAATAGCAAAATTTGCAAGTTCATCTGCGGTGAAGGTAAGGTAAATGCTGTCGGATACAGAAGCATCGCTTATCAACTTCCAGTTTTCGCCGTCAAACATCATAAGACCAACAAAATTCTTAAGTGTATCGGCGGAAAGTTTGATCCTGAACTTGCCATGGTCATCGTGAACTTCGCAATCTGTATATTCAAGATTAAATAGATCGCTTACTGCAAGTTTTTCAGGATCTACACCCTTATCCTTAGCAGCCTTTTCAAGATCGCTGTTCAATTTGCTGAGGTCAGGTGTCTCTACAATGTTTTTGTAAGCCTTTTCCATATTAGACTTAGAATTAGAAGAGAGGTTCTGGCGTTTTGAATAGGGGGTAATTGTTACAACAGCGGTACATTCGCCGTCCTCATTTTCGGCTTCAACAATTACAGGAGCCTGATTTTCCGAAGGGCTTGAAATAAAATTGTTGGGAGCGGCAAATGCGCTGAAACTGCACAACGCCATAATTACAAGTGCCATAAATACTACTGATACCTTTTTCATTTTGATTGCATCCTTTCTGAATGAAAAAAATTAATTTATATTAACGGTTTGCTCAAATAAAGAATCAGCATAATCGTTGATATACATAATAAGTTCTTTTGATATCTTTTTTGAAATTATCTCTGCCGCCGTGCCGATATCGGGCGAACGGTCGGTAAGATTGTGACAATCGGATCCGAGAAGTTGAATATATCCTCGCTTAAACATACGAAACGCCCTTGCGCGGGTGGAAAACCTTATGACAAACCTTGCATTCACCTGCATAATTATATCGTTCTGCAAAAGTGTTTCCAGAATATCATGGCGTTTAAGGGACGGATACCGCTCAATATGGGCAAGTGCAACGATATATTCACCCGAAGCAGACATATTGAGAAGTTGGTTGAGTACCGACTGTGACCAAACGGTAAACGGCATCTCCAAAAGCAGTATTTCACTGCCTTGTATACAGAGTTTTTCGATTCCCTGCAATCTTATGATGCCATCATAAAACTTCACTTCGGCACCAAGCACGATTTCCGGCATACCTTCATTCATTTCGGCTTTCAGGAGTTTATAACTTTCATCGCGCCTTGCCAGAAATTCTTCCACCGATTCACGATTGGCATAAAAATGCGGTGTGGCAACCACCCTTTTAACGCCTTGTGACGCCAATATTTCCAACATTTTGAGACTTTCTTCAACGCTCTTACTTCCATCGTCCATACGGGGAAGTATATGGCTGTGAAAATCCGTCATAATTTTAACCGTTAACGGCCGGAAGATGAATAATACTTATAATACTTATAGTATTTTTTATACCTGCCGTATGCGTCCTTCCCGCTCTTTGCCTCATTCATTACGCAACCGAGCACATTTACATTAGACATTTTAAGTTGTCTTATACACCGCTCAAGTTCCTTTTTCTCGGTATAATCTTCTCTTACGATAACCACCATTCCGGTTATAAGGTTGGCTATCGCCAAAGCATCCGAAACAAGGTTTACGGGTGGAAGGTCGATAATAATATAATCAAATTCTTCCGAAACGGCATTAAGGAAACTTTCCATTCTTCTGGAACCTAAAAGTTCCGAAGGGTTAGGGGGCAGTTCTCCCGAAGGGAGAATATACCAGTTATCAAGCAGTTTCGACTTGAAAACACTTAACTGCTGATTTTTGAATCCCATAAGAAAATCAGTAAGTCCGGGAGTAGAGGCAATATGCATCTTTTTGGCAACACTGGGTATACGAAGGTCGCCATCTATCAGAAGAACCTTTTTGCCGTTTTCCGCAAGAACATAAGAAAGATTGATTGCGGTGGTACTTTTGCCCTCGCCCCTCATAGAACTTGTTACGCCTATTATGGAACAGGAGTTACCCTCCGGCAATGTGAAATTCAGATTGGCACGAAGCAGTTTATACTGCTCTGTGGCAGTAAATTCCAGATTTTTATGCAGTGTTTTCTGACTTTCTTTTTGAGAAAAAGGATGTCTCTTAAATTTTCTTTTTTCACTTATAAATCCCATTACTGCTCACCTGCCTTTATTCGTTTGTCGGTTTCTTTTTCTGATAATAGTACCCGTACGGTTTGTTGCCCGAATTTACAAGATCGGGAATCTTTGCCAGTATGGGATAGTTATAGGTGTTGATTACATAATCATCATCGTGAATAGTATCATCCAGCATAGCAAATATAACAATTATCAGTGCCGAAAGAAATACACCTAAAGCAAGACCGGCAGCGGTATATTTGGTGATACTGGGCGAAACCTTCTGGGTATTGACAACACCAAGGTCCACAACCGCCATCGAACTGCCTTCGATGATTTCGGAAATTCTTTCGGGAAGAACTTCGGCAATACAGTTAACTATTCTTGCTGCTTCGTAGGGGTCCTCACCCGTTACGGTTACCTTAAGTACCTCGGTATCGTTAACGGCGGAAGCCTCTATCATATGATAAAGTTCCTCATATGTGTAATCTACATTTGTCTGTTCGATTACATCGTTGAGTGTAGTGCGGTTTTTAAGCATTACAATATATGTTTTAACAAGACTTTGCGCCGCGGTTATTTCGGAAGAACTTATACTGAAATTTGTATTACCCAGTGAAAGCGAACTGTTATTTACATACAACATAACCGACGATGCATATTTAGGAGCGATAGCAAATGATGCTATGCAAAAACCTGCAACTGCGGTAATAATTCCCACCAAAGCAATCGCCCAAACCCTTTTCCACAACATTTTAACGATATGTAAAAGATCAATGGTATAATATTCTTTGATGGGTCTTTCAGTATTTTCCATATTATCCCTTCCCCTTGAGAATAAACTTATACGTGATGTCTGTTTATGTAGTAGACATAATAACGCATTTATACACATACATAATATCACAACACTAAATAAAATGCAATGCTTTTTGCCTTGAAAATTTTGGTTTTCGATAAAATGTTTCAAAAAAAAAAACAGGACGGATGCCAATGCATCCGTCCTGAGACTTTTTTATTGTTTCTTAAATATCGTTTTAATAGTTTCGCCAACAACCTTTGCCATACAGTAAAATCCCAGATCGGTCGGGTGGCAGTCGTCTACTGTGCCCTCACTCTTCACCTCTTCCATAAGTTTTACACCGCTGATGAAGTAGACATTTTTGTCCCCTTGTGCCACAGCATTTTTGTATGTCTTTTCAACAACGGCAAAGCGATTTTTTTCATCTTCGGTGAGGTAAAACTTCGGCCGTGTCAACATTATTATCGGAAGTTCGGGATGTGCATTTCGAATTTTCTTAAACATTTTTTCGTGGGTTTCTTCAAGTGTTTTTACAGTGGGAGAATTATGGTCATAATCATATATAAAAATCGACATATCAAGTGATTTTATATAATCAGCCATAACGTCTTCACCCTTGGCATTACCGGAAAAACCAAGATTTATATAGTCACAGTTGAAGCGGCGCGAAAGTATAGATGTATATGCGCTTCCGGGTCTTGAAGCACAGCCTCCCTGTGTAATTGACGAACCGTAGAAAATCATAGGTTTTTCTATAGCATAAGGAGTCGGAGCCTCTATAACAGCCGTATCACTAAGACCGATATAAAGTTCTGAAACATCACTGTAAAGCGGAAAGTTTATCGTAATTTCTCTGAATTCATATCCGCCGAGTTCTACAACTCCCTCAAAGCCATCGGTTATATCAACCGGAGGCCTAAAGGTTCTGGCATATTCATCGCCTATATATAAATCAAAACCGATGGAACCCGTAAAAGCAAAATGAGGCATCTTATTACACATCGGCATTTTAGCAGATACTGCAATATAGGGGCTGTTTGTTCTGAAACGTACCCTGCCGCCCGCGGTATTGGAATGGAGAAAGTGTACACCATCGCTTGTAGCGGCGGCAATCTTTTCGGGCAAACGGCGGAATTTGCCGTTTTCTTTGAAAACACCGTATATAACAAACGGCTCACACTCGGCATCGTAAAATCTTATATCCGGCTTGTTTATATTTGTTTCCACCTTGAAATTTTTATCAACTTCTGCAATGTTTTTCATTTTTTAATAACTCCCTCTTCTTGTTGTTGCGAATTATAAAGTTTTATCAGAAATTTAAACGACAAAGTTGTACATATAAGCGAATAAACGGTATATATCACATAGGTTATCTGTGACGGTTCTTCCATAGCAATCAAAATATTCATAATCAACGATATTGGTTGTGATACAAGTCCAAAAAAAGCATATTCGATATATGAAAGAAGCGATAATACAGAGCCCACCGTTCCTAAAATCAATACCGAATTATCAAGGATAACATATTCCGATCCCATAAGCGAAAGAACCACATAAAGAGTAATCCAAACCAGGGCTATTGCAATAAATAACAAAATTCTTGCTTTATTGGAAAGACGCCTTAAAACGGTTGAATATCCGTATTTCTTTCTGCTCCAGAAAACAAAGGTTAAAAGTTGCATCGGCATAGATATAGCAAGTGAATTGATGGCAGTTCCGTAAAGCCCAAGACCAATAAAAACCGTGCCGTAAAGAATAGAATTTATACCGCCCAAAAGAAAACCGTATCGGTTTGCCGTTGTTGAAAGCAACATAACGATCAAAGATACACAAAGCGGCAGCATACGGAAAAAGGATTGCTTAAAAATAATTCCGGTGGTGATAATAAGCAAAAATGTTATCAGCACCAGATATGTTTTGCCCTGACGAAAAAGCATTTTCATTTCTTACTTCTCCTTATTTCCGTAAGTGTTTTTCCATACCTTTCTTTTATTTTTCGCGATATTTGTCTTTCGGAATAACCAAGACGTTCAGACATTTCACGAATAGAAATTTCGGAGTTTTGAACAAAGGTTTCCAGCATTATATCAAAATCCAGATTCAGATTATTGTCATAAGGTTTTTCGTTGACCGCCACTGTTTCAAGTATACCGACAATTATACTTCCCACCTCAAGTTTTCGGAAACAATGTCTGCCTATGTTGCGGCAAAGGGGTGCATTGTTATAGTCCAAAATACGGCACACCAAGGATTTAGGCAGTTTCAACGCCTTGCCCGATATATTTTTAAGCCCTTCGGTAAAATATTTATAAAATCCCTTATTCCCGTCAACTTTTCTGATAGAAAAAATAAAATGTTCCCTATGCGCAGTGTCGGTTATCTGCTTGGTTTTATGTTCACCATCCGGGATAAAAAGAATCTGTTCGCCTTTATTAAGAACAATAGTTTCACCGTTTGAAAAAAATTCGTAACTTCCCTCTGTTACAATATGCAGTTTATAAAAGCCATGACTATGCATAGTGCTTGCTTTCAGCGGCGGTGTTACAGAATTGCCTACAATCGTATGCGCACTAATGCACACATCCCCAAACTGAATTTCTTCACTTTCAAATTTGAAGTCCCAGACCGACATAGCATCACCTCTTGGTATAACACACCAGCTTGAGGTCATTATACCACACCGCCTTTTTATTGCAAGGACCTTTTATGACAAAAAAGCGAAAAATTGTCCTTATATTTATCTTAAATGTATAACGACAAACGATAGTCGAATACTTACCTGATTTTTTATAAAACCACCCCTTAGGTGCTTAATCTAAGGGGTAGTTTTTCTTTATTCATTCAGGTACGCAATCTCTCTTACAATAGAATAGTTGCTTTGTCCCACTGGTGCGCCGAGCGGAACATCCTCGCCTGCCATAAAGAGTTTCAGACGCATCAAGTCAAGGATACTTATCTGTCCGTCGCCGTTATAATCGCAAGACATATCCTTGCCGTTTGTCAGAATTTCCTTGCGCACATCAACCAGATCATCGGACACCGGTTCGGTACTTACCTCATCGCTACCGTAGGTATTGACTGCGGCAGACTGACCGATAGCACTGTATACATTACTGCCGGAAAGACGCTGATAAACAATATAGTTGCTATCAGGATCAAGCATTTTAAGCATACTGTCTGCATACCAATTCACACCGTCAATACTATATTCGTATCCATCGATAGGCTTTACCAAAATCTTTGTAGCACCAATCAACATAATTTCGGGCGCTGAAACAATAGCATAATCAAGCGCTATGCTCCTGCTTTTGCTGTCACCTATTTTTCTTTGATAAAGCGAATAGCGTTTATCTTTTTCAAGACCCTTAAAATTGGTATCGGTTTGCCAATTTATTCCGTCAATACTGTATTCAAAACCATCTTTTGATTTCAGCGTAACGGCGTTTCCGGCTATGCTTTCTATTTCGGGTGACGCCACGCGGTTATTTATATAAGTGAATGTAAGACCACCAAATGAACTTATTTTTTCGAAATCAAACCACTGTGCGGTAGATGTGAAATGATCGGTAAGCGGAGGAAGGATATAAATAACGCTGTCGCCCTTCGGAAGAAAAACAGAAATATTATAAACGGCATATTCATTTACCGCATAAATATTTCGCTTATACTTATTGCCGTTTACCATAACCGTAATATATGCAGTTCCGTTTGTAGTTTTGCCTTCGGGGCCGTACTTTGCCAAAAGTTTAAGGTCGTAATAGCCATCTTTCGGTGCCGTTACGCCGTATGCAAAGTAAGGAGCATACTGCAGATTATCGGCAGAAAGGTTGTTATATGTAATGCCGTTGCTAAAGGCATCTGCATATTGTACATAACCTATTTTTCCACCTGCATTGACGGTAAGATATTTATTTACATTATCAGAATCTCCTGCCATTGCTGTTTCGTCGGGAACAAAATCTTGCGAGGTGGATTCGGAAGTATATATAGATACAGCCCTATCGCCCGTAATACGGATAAATTCAAAATCTACCCAACCGGCACCTACATTTGTCCACGAATCCTTAGTGTGAACAAAGAACCTTACAACATTTATTCCCTTTTTAAGGTTCAGTTCCACCGTGGAAACTCCCCTTTCGTTTGCACATTCGGGAGTGCCGCGGTAATAGTACTTGAAAGTACTTCCCTTATAGAAATCTTCGTCGTTTACACTAACTGCAACAAAATACCCCGTATCGGTACAATTCATAGCCGACGGCACCAACTGGAAAACAGAGGTGACTTTATATACCCCATCCTGTTCGACTTCAATATTGTATGTAACATACTCTGTAGCCTCTGCGTTGTACTGACCGCTTTGTATATCGGCAAACGAAACGGGATTCGTTCTGAATCCGCCTATCTGGCGATGGGAAGAATCACCGTAAGTCTGCTCCGAAACAGCAATATGTCCGCGAGTGTAGTGCGCACTGTCATCTGCATAGAATATACCGTCAACAGGTGCATAATCTTCCGGATCTAACTGATTTGCAGATGCGGTTGCGCCATACACCGTAAGATTTCCTACCTTAATATCCTTTATATCGGCCGCGCCGTGATACTCTTTGCCGCCGCAACTACCCTCATACTCAAATACATTCGTAAGCGTTATCGTATGTCTGCCCTTAGTCATATACGGGGTCAGATACACCTCCGATATGCCCTCAAAAAACTTAACCGAAGTATCATAAAAGCGTCCGTCTACCGCATACACCATACGGCCTATACCCTTATCGGTTCCAGAAGCCGAATAATGTAACTGCTGTATGTTGTAATATCCGTCATACGGGGCATCAAATGTGTATGAATAATACGGTACCTTTGAAAGGTTACTGTTATTCAAAGAATAGTAATTGATATGATCGAAAAGAGTCTGTGCGGTATCAGCATTGGTTAGGTATTCGCCACTTATTTCATATTTATTGATATGTTCGGAATCAATAGGCGAAAGTGTTGTTATATCGGACTTATACTGCGAAGTTACACAACTGCAGCGGTTATCGATAAGCAACGCATTAAAATCAACATATATATCGGTCGAATAATTATCTGCCGCCGCAGGAAGTATTCTGATTATATTTACACCCTGCTCTAAATCAAGGGTAAACAGATCACATTCAATCCACATTCTGTTATTCCCGTCACCGACAAGACCCCTTGTGCTTTCATAAAAGTTCTTATCATTAACGCCCACAACCATAGTATAGGGTTCACCCGCAGTAAGGTTGCCTACTATATATGTAAGATACGCTGAGTATTTACCCTTTTCAGGAGCGTAGATCATATATGTAACATTAAGCGTTTTGCGCCTGTCAACGAAGCCGTATTTGCGCATTTCGGAAACCTTTTGATTATCAGAACCATAATGTCCGCCGCCCAGATTGTCACCCGATGTATAATTGTATTTAGTTATTATCGTATTGTTTTCATCGTTAGCCCACATCCATCTGTAGGTCACATTTTCATCGGGCTTTTGTGCTGCACCCGCCGAAGATAAGCCTTGTAAACGCTTTGAAATCAGCGCCGCAGTTTCATTATTTATAACGCCGTTCACAACAATCTTTTCTGCAGTTTGGAAGGACTTAACAGCCGCTACGGTATTGTCACCGAGCTGACCGTCAATACCGTCGGCATAGTATCCAAGAGTTTTAAGGCCAGACTGATAATATGCACCCTTATCTGCAATTGCGTTTAATGTAGTGGTATTAGCAACACCGTCTGCAGAAATTCCGTTTGCCGATTGGAAATCCTTAACGGCTGTTACCGTTGTACTATCGGCAGTAGAATTTATTGCGCCCGTATAATAACCGAGGCAGGTTAAATTCCTTTGAAGCCACATAATCTCTCGATTTACAGCAGCCGCGGTCGAAGAATCATAAGCGCCGCTAACAGTTAATCCCTTCGCAGTTTGGAATGCCTTTATGGCGTTTACTGTGCCTTCACCGAGTTGACCGTCAATCGTGCTTGTGTAGTAGCCCAAAAGTTGAAGCGCCCTTTGCAGATTTGTACCCGCATTATTTATAGCGTTCAAAACAGATGCCGTTGCAATTCCATCGGCTGTAAGTCCGTTAGCAGATTGAAATGCCTTTACGGCCGCAGTGACATCTTCATCAAGTATGGCATCGATCTCGCCATTATAGTAACCCAGCGCCCTAAGATTTCTCTGAAGCCACTTTGCTTCAAAAATTATCTCACCTAAAGTGCCACTTCCCGCCATTCCGTCTGCAGAAAGACCCTTTGCAGTCTGGTAAGCGGTAACGGCTGCAGTTGTACCACTGCCGTAATCGCCGTCAACATTCATTGTATAGTACCCAAAAGTTTTAAGGGCATACTGCAGATATCTGACCTGATCTCCGCTCGAACCGCTTTGCAATAACTGATCACTGTGGAATCCGCTCGGCGTAGAAGGTGTAGAGGGTGTGGATGGAGTTGTTGTTCCACCTGCAATTTGGGATACAGGCACACGGGAATAGTTCATATCAACTCTACCCGATATACCGCTCACAGAACCCGAAGAGGAATACTGCCAAAGATCGTAATCACCGGCATATGTACAAGATGAATAATACTGAGCACACCATAAAGGCTGCTGCTGATACCAACTGTCTGTAAGTTTATTATTAAACCAGTTTGTATTCGCATAGATACCAACAGTTATACCCGTGGCGGACTCGATCTTATCATGGAAGGTCTTTGCAATGCTAAGCACCGCAGAGTTACTCAAAGCATACGCCGAGCCCTCTTCAAGATCGTAATACATAGGAAGTTGGAACATTGAATAATCTTTACATTCATTTATAAGACGAATGCAGTGGTCGGCCTCGCCCGAAGCACCCGTAGTGGTAGTTGTATAGGAATATAGATACAGACCGAACGGTATGCCCAAACGCTGACATTCCTGTACATTGCGTCTGAAATATGTGTCATCCTGACTGGTCATATCCTGACCGTAACCACAACGGATTATGGCAAAGTCAACCTTCCCTGACGCCTTTGCAGCAGCCCAATCTATCTGTCCTTGATATGCACTGACATCAATACCGTGCGCCACCGCTTGTCCTGGGGTAAATGTGGCAGCAACAACACCTACCGATACAACCGAAAGAATTAAAACTATAGAAAGTAATACCGAAGCGATACGCTTAACCATTTCATATCCCCCAAATTTTGTAATTAAATTGTATATATTATATATTAGTTATTCAGCATTGTCAATTACTATATGGCAATTTTAACATAAAATCCCACCCAAGACAAATTGCTTAAGTGGGATTTGATGTAAATGTTTATAACGGGTTTGAGAAAACTTTTAATAGCAGTCTTGTAAATAAAATCACAAAAAATGTGGTAGACTAAATCTGCCAAACAAACTAAATAAACAGATATAGGGATATTTTCTTTTTGTGGGATAATTATACCCTTTCTTACCTACACTATTTTTCGAATTTGGTAAAAACGCAAATTCCACATAATAGTGTAGTTTGGATTTATATCCCTATCTGTTATAGTTTGTTTGGCGACAATCGGGGTTTGCGTTTTTCGGTGCGTTAACTTAGGTTGGCGCACCTTTTTATTTTTAGGAGGAAAAGAAATGGTACCAAAAGTAGTGATTTCGGTTGTTTTTAGCATAATAAGCCCCAAATAAGCCCCAATTTGCACTTTTTTGCAAAAAGAAAAAGACCGAAAGTCCTTATAAATAAAGAATTTTCGGTCTTATTCTATTGGTGCGAGTGACGGGACTTGAACCCGTACGTCGTGGACACACGCCCCTCAAACGTGCCTGTCTGCCTATTCCAGCACACTCGCATATCAAACGCCTTTTTTACGGCGCCCGATTATTATATCATCTGATATAACGATTGTCAACAAAAATTTTGATTTTTTACCAACTTTTTTTCAAAAACCTATTCATATGTACTTTTGCAATATTAAATGTATTTTCTTACTATCGCCTTCATCTCGTCCCAATGGTTTTCCATATCTTCTGCTAAAGCAAATTGAGTACGGCAACGGATAAGATTATGTTCGGGATAGGCTGTTTTGAAATATGTATCTCCACTAAGATAATCGGCCAAAAAACGCATTCCGCACTCCATCGTCATCATCTTAGAACCTTCGGGCAAAAGCATTATCTCATCAGCGGTCAATTTGTCGCCACAACCTGCAAGATATCCCTTTACATAAGCCTCGAAAAATTCAAGATTGATAGAAACCTTGCTCAGATCTTTTTCATCTTCAGTGGCAGTGTTTGCACCGAAACGAATTGCATCACCAAAATCATTTACGGAAAATCCCGGCATTACCGTATCAAGATCTATAACGCATAGTGCCTTTTTAGTTGTTTTATCAAGCATAACATTATTAGATTTCGTATCGTTATGTGTGACTCGCAGTGGCAGTTTACCAAGCCTGTGATTATCATATAACACAGGGTAAAATTCCGCCCTTGCCTTTACAAAGTTGATCTCTTGCTCTGCACCAGCTGCTCTACCGCAAACATCGGCTTCAACAGCATCAAGAAAATCTTTGTATCTTTTGGGTGTATTGTGAAAATCAGGTATGGTTTCGAACAATTGTGTTGCATCAAAATCTGCCAATTCAGATTGAAATCTACCGAATCCAAATGCACACTGATAAAAATCTTCAGCATTTTCGGGATGTTCAATACAAACAACATCATCAATAAAAATGTACATACGGTAACATTTGCCGTCATCGCCAAAAGTATACTTTTTGCCATCTGATGTAGATATCAGGGTGATGACCTTTCTGGGATCATAAGGCTTGTCTTTGCGCAAAAAATCAGTAACCTTATCAATATTTTGAATAACCTGCTCAGGATGCGCAAATGCAGCCGGACTGATTCCCTGCAAGATGTATTTTTCTTTTTCATCTCCGTCAAGAGATGTAACCATAAAAGTATCGTTTATATGGCCGTTGCCAAAAGGAACACAATCAATAATCTCTCCAGTTACATTAAAGCGTTTAGCAATCTCAAGAATTTTTGCATACATAATAATTCACCTCAATTTTCGAGAATAAATATCATAATGATTATACCTGCCATAAAATCAGAGGGCGTTAGTCCTTGTTGCGGCGGCACCGCTTGTCACACCGCAGTGCGACAGTTTTATAGATTCAATGTTCTCAAATGGAAATCTTTGATTTTCAAATGCCTTTTGGCATTTCGGCGGCGTTCCACCGCCACCGGTTTGTGGTTATTATACCATCACCCATCAATATAAATCAAGTATTTTATATCATCACAGTTTAAGATTTATCTTGACAACCAACTCTTTTTTATATATAATATTGTGGTGCATAAAATGCACTACAATATTATACGGAGACGTATCGAAGTGGTCATAACGGGGCTGACTCGAAACATTCCTGCAGTGGTCACGGTCGTAACCCAACAAACCCTTTGTTCATCGGCGTTTACGCCATGAGCTTTTGCACTTTCGGAAAATTGCGTCTCGCACTTTTCTCGCACAACGGTAATTCGGCATTTTTGCCTTTTTTACAACTGAATATGGAGATGTATCGAAGTGGTCGTAACGAGAACGATTCGAAATCGTTTTGTCCTTAACCGGGCACGTGGGTTCGAATCCCACCATCTCCGCCACAAACTCCTTGGAGG
>JAZOBW010000183.1:0-4032 GCA_045596185.1 Acutalibacteraceae bacterium
GATATGAATGAAGAAAACCGAATTGCCTTTAATGAAATTACCGCATCGGGAATTAAGGCAGGTATTTCTTCCCCGCATAAGATAGATTTGAATCTTGTTGATGCACAGCAGGCCTGTCGTGTTATAGACCGCATAGTTGGTTATAAACTCAGTCCTTTCCTTTGGAGAAAGGTAAAGAGCGGTCTTTCTGCAGGTCGTGTTCAGACTGTTGCACTTAGGCTTATTGTGGATCGTGAACGCGAAATAGAGGCTTTCGATTCTCAGGAATACTGGTCGGTAGTTGCAAGACTGCTGAGTGGCAAAAAAACTTTTGAAGCAAAACTGTACGGTACTGCAGACGGCAGTAAATTGGATACCATTTCTGATGAAGCATCTGCGCAGAAAATCGTTGATGCACTTGAAAATGCCACTTATAAAGTCACAGATATCAAAAAAGGTGTTCGTAATAAGCAGCCGGCACCGCCCTTTATAACATCTACACTTCAGCAGGAAGCATCCCGCAAACTCGGCTTTACCGGTCAGCGCACAATGAAAATTGCACAGCAACTTTATGAAGGCGTTGATATCCCCGGATATGGTATGACCGGTCTTATAACCTATATGCGTACCGATTCACTTCGTATTTCCGAGGAGTCAAGAGCACTTGCAACAAATTATATTATAGAAAAATATGGCAAGAAATATATGCCTCCCAAGCAGAGATATTTCAAAACTAAAAACGGCGCACAGGATGCTCACGAGGCAATTCGTCCTACCGTGGTGAATCTTACGCCTGAACAGTTGGTGTCATCTCTTACTCCCGAACAATACAAACTTTATAAACTTATCTGGGAACGATTTATTGCATCGTTGATGGCGTGTTGTGTTCAGGATACGGTTGCCGTAGATATTTCCACCGAAAACTATCTTTTTAAGGCTAATGGATACACTGTTAGATTTGACGGATATACCGTTCTTTACGAAGAGGGTAAGGATGAGGATACCGTAATGGGTGTTGCCCTCCCTGAAATGCAGGTGGGCGATGTTCTGAAACTTAAAAAATTGAATATGGAACAGCATTTTACACAACCTCCTGCAAGATATACCGAACCTACCTTAATAAAGGCACTTGATGAAAATGGTATCGGTAGGCCATCTACCTATGCGCCCATTCTTTCCAATATTCTTCAGCGCACCTATATAGAGCGTGAAAAGAAGTCGCTTAAACCCACACAACTCGGTATGGTTGTTGCCGACCTTATGGGAGAATATTTTAAGCGCATTTTTGATGTTAAGTTTACCGCTAATCTTGAAAAGAAACTTGATAAGATAGGTGCAGGTGAATTGCTTTGGACTGACACCATCGGTGAATTTTATGACGATTTTGATGTTCTGTATAAAAAGGCAGAATCCTCGCTTGACGGAAAACGAGTAAAGGTTCCCGATGTTGAAACCGATGTTGTATGTGATAAATGCGGCAAAAAAATGGTTATCAAGAACGGAAGATTCGGTAAATTCCTTGCGTGTCCCGGATATCCGGAATGTAAGAATACAAAACCTGTTCCGGAAGATGATGTGAAACAACCTTGTCCCAAGTGCGGTGCGAAACTAGTTAAGCGCATCTCTAAAAAAGGCAAAAAGTTTTACGGATGTTCTAATTATCCCAACTGTGATTTTGCTTCACCTAGTGTACCTACCGGTGAACAATGTTCAGAGTGTGGTAGTTATATAATCAGCGGTTTGCGCGGCAGAAAGTACTGTATGAATTCAGAATGTCCTACAAGACAGAAACCTGCTAAAAAAGCAAAGGAAAAATAACAATGAATAATGTTACGGTTATTGGTGCAGGTCTTGCCGGTTGTGAGGCGGCATACGCCCTTGCTGAGCGTTCTGTAAAGGTAACGCTTATTGAAATGAAACCAATCAAAAAAAGTCCTGCACATAGTACCGATCTTTTTGCAGAATTGGTTTGTTCCAATTCACTGAAGGCTGCAAGAATTGATTCTGCTGCCGGACTTTTGAAGGAAGAAATGCGTAGATTAGGTTCTGTTTGTCTGCAGGCCGCCGATGTATCTTCGGTCGCTGCGGGAGGTGCTTTAGCAGTTGACAGAGACATTTTTTCAAAATTTATTACCGATAAAATATCTTCGCATCCCAATATTACTGTTAAGCACGAAATTGTCGGTGAAATTCCGCGAAACGGGATAATAGTTATCGCTACCGGACCGCTTACCGATGATGCTTTGGCAAACAGTATTTCAAATTATTGCGGACTTGAAAACTTGAGTTTTTACGATGCGGCTGCACCAATAGTTACAGCCGATAGTATTGATTTTTCTTCTTCGTTTATTGCCTCGCGTTACGATAAAGGCGATGGCGACGGTGACTATATTAACTGTCCTATGAACAAGGAAGAATATATCAACTTTTATAATGAATTGGTTGCTGCCGAATCGGCTATTACACATAGTTTTGATAAACCGTTAAAGGTCTATGAAGGCTGTATGCCGGTGGAAGTTCTTGCTAAAAGGGGAGAAGATTCCATAAGATTCGGTCCCCTGAAACCGGTAGGTTTAAGAGATCCCAGAACCGGACACCGACCCTGGGCAGTAGTTCAACTTCGAAAAGAAAATTCGGCCGGAACCCTATATAATCTTGTTGGTTTTCAAACCAATCTCAAATTTGGTGAACAAAAAAGGGTGTTTTCTATGATACCTGCTTTGAAAAACGCTGAATTTGTACGCTTTGGTGTTATGCACAGAAATTCCTTTATAAATTCAACCAAACTGTTATCGAAAGACCTTTCCTTAAAGAAAAATAATAACATTTTCTTTGCAGGTCAACTTTCGGGCGTCGAAGGTTATATGGAATCTGCTGCTTCGGGCATTATTGCAGGAATAAACGCTGCAAATCGCATAAATGGAAAATCACCGTTGATTCTGCCTGGAATTTCTATGATAGGTGCTCTTTTGAATTATATTACTGATGAAACCGTGGTTGATTTTCAACCTATGGGTGCTAATTTCGGTATCATACCGCCGCTTGATTGTCACATTAGAGATAAGCGCGAACGCTACGCTGCTTTTGCTTCCAGATCTATTGAGTGGTTTGAGAAAGGATTATTTTTATGAGAATTGTTGTTGACGCTTTCGGTGGTGATAATGCACCTCTGGAAATTATAAAGGGTGCCGCAATCGGCTCAAAAGAAAATAAAATCGATATTACACTTTGTGGAAATAAGGAAACTATCGAAAAAATAATAAATGATGAAAAGTTGGATTTTTTTGGTGATCTCATAATCGTTCACGCAGATGATGTTATATCAATGCACGATGAACCCACTTCACTTCTTAAGGCTCATAAGAACAGTTCTATGGCGGTCGCTTTCAGAGAGGTCGCCGAAGGTAGGGGAGATGCCTTTGTTTCTGCCGGTTCTACCGGTGCTATTGTTGTTGGTGGAACTTTTATTATTAAGCGTATCAAGGGCATTAAAAGACCCGCTTTGGGCGGACTTATTCCTTCGCCGGACGGTACATATATGCTTATGGATATGGGCGCCAATTCAGAGTGCCGTCCTGAAATGTTGGCACAGTTCGGAGTTATGGCAAGTCGTTATCTTGAAAAGGTTGACGGTAGAAAAGACCCAAAGATAGGTTTGCTAAATATTGGAACTGAAGATACTAAAGGCGATGAACTTCGCACACAGTCCTATGCTCTACTTTCACAGATGCCTATCAATTTTGTCGGTAATGTAGAATCACGTGAAATACCTAAAGGTGTTTGTGATGCCGTTATTACCGACGGATTTACCGGTAATATTGCATTGAAACTGATAGAGGGTACTTCTATTACCCTTTTCAAAATGATCAAAAAAGTTTTGTATAACGGCTTTTTCAATAAAATCGCTGCTTTAATAATTAAAAAAGATCTTTATTCGCTTAAACGACTTATGGATAGTTCTGAAGTTGGCGGTGCGCCGCTTCTTGGTGTTCAAAAGCCAGTTATCAAGGCGCACGGTAGTTCCGATGCACGTGCAATTAAGAACGCCATTCA
>JAZOBW010000184.1:0-1533 GCA_045596185.1 Acutalibacteraceae bacterium
CGCAACCGTCAAGCCCATCCGAACCGAAAATAACACCGGGGCGCTTACGCACACGGTCGGCACCTTTAAGTTGTTCTATACTATCATTATCGTATTGTGGTTTAGACTTTGCCATCAGGATACCTCTTCTTCATATTTACGGCACATCGGTTTTGCCGCATTATTATACAGAATATATTATATACTAAATGTTGTGATTTCGTCAAGTGCAATAATATCACAAATACTTTACTTGACAAATCAATATTATGATGTATATAATTATGTAAAATAAACCATTTTCAGGGGGTTATTATATGTCTATTCTTGTTACCGGCGGTGCTGGTTATATCGGAAGCCATACCTGTGTTGAAATGCTGAACGCAGGATACGATGTTGTTGTTATCGATAACCTTGATAACAGTTGCAGTGAATCGCTCAACCGCGTTGAAAAAATCACCGGCAAAACCGTAAAATTCTACGAAGCCGATGTAAGAGACCGCGAGGCTCTGCGTAAAATATTTACCGAAAATAAAATCGAGGCGGTTATCCACTTTGCCGGTCTTAAGGCAGTAGGCGAATCGGTCAGAGAACCCATCAGATACTATACAAACAACCTCGAAAGCACACTCACACTCATCGAGGTTATGACCGAATTTTCGGTAAAGAAATTTGTTTTCTCCTCCTCTGCCACCGTTTACGGCGTTGCAAAGGAAATGCCGCTTAAAGAGGGTATGCCCATCGGTGCCATCAACCCCTACGGCAGAACAAAACTGTTCATCGAAGAAATCCTGCGCGACCTTTATGTTTCGGATAATGAATGGTCTATCGCACTTCTTCGTTACTTCAATCCCATCGGCGCACATAAAAGCGGTATCATCGGCGAAGACCCGAAGGGTATCCCGAACAACCTTATGCCATATATAGCACAGGTTGCCGTGGGTAAACTTGAAAAACTTCACGTTTTCGGAAACGACTACAACACCGTAGACGGCACCGGCGTACGCGACTATATCCATGTTGTTGACCTTGCAGTGGGCCATGTTAAGGCAGTTGACTGGGCACTTGAGAACATCGGTTGTGAAGAGATAAACCTGGGTACAGGAAACGGCACCAGTGTTCTGCAGTTGCGCGATGCTTTTGTTAAGGCTTCGGGCGTTGATATTCCCTATGTTATCGATCCGCGCCGCCCCGGCGACCCCGACGAGGTGTATGCTGATGCTTCAAAAGCCGAAGAACTTCTTGGCTGGACCGCAAAACTCGGTGTTGACGAGATGTGCGAGGACACCTGGCGTTGGCAGAGTGCCAACCCCAACGGATACGACGAATAATCAGAAATCCGATTTTCCTGCATATAAAGCAGTGGGAGGCGCAATGCCTCCCCTGCTGTTTATATAGTTTAGAAAAAATATCCGCCCGTGGCGCAGCTGGATAACGCAGCAGATTCCGATTCTGAAGATCGGGGGTTCGAATCCCTTCGGGCGGGCCAGAAAAAGCGACTTGTTTCGACAAGTCGCTTTTTCAATGAAATTCGCCTTTCGGCGAGTGAAATAG
>JAZOBW010000185.1:0-2814 GCA_045596185.1 Acutalibacteraceae bacterium
GCTAAGACATTTGTCTTCCTAAGACCGCTTGGCCTCCGACTTCTTTGCAACCGTTTTGGCGGTCTGTTCGCTTTCTGCACCCGATACGATACATTCCAGCATCTTTGTAGCACCCTCGCCATCAGCGGCTATCATTCTGCAAAGATTTACAGTAACCGTATTAAGTGCCTTCATAAAGATTTCAAAATCTTCACCATCGGCAGATATCATCTCATTTTCCGCCATACCGTTTGCAAGTACCGTTACCATATCGTTGGTAGAGGTATCGCCGTCAATACTGAGCATATTAAAGGTATTTGCTATATCGGTAGAAAGTGCTTTTGAAAGCATCTGTGCGCTTATCGCAACATCGCTTGTAATAAATACAAGCATAGTTGCCATATTGGGATGTATCATTCCGCTACCCTTAGCAATACCGCCTATGCGGCAGGTCTTACCGCCGACTGTAAACTCAACCGCCACCTGCTTATCGACTGTGTCGGTGGTCATTATTGCCTGCGCCGCATCCGAAGAACCGCTGTAAGACAGTCCCTTTGCAAGTTCGGGAATGCCCTGCGCAATAGGCGTAATATCGAGCGGCTGACCAATAACACCGGTAGAGGCAACAACGATATCGTTTGCATCTATCGAAAGTTCACGGCTTAAAAGTTCGCTCATCTGCTCGGCAATCTCAATACCGTTGGCATTGCAGGTATTGGCATTTCCGCTGTTGCAGATAACCGCCTGTGCAATACTGTTTTCAAGATGTTTTTTCGTGACGGTAAGGGGCGCACCCTTTACCAGATTTGTTGTATAAACAGCGGCGGCGGTAGCAGGAACATCACTTACAATAAGTCCCAAATCCTTTTTTGTGCGATTCTTGCGAATACCGCAATGAACGCCGTTTGCCTTAAATCCCTTTGCGGCACAAACACCGCCGGTAATCATTTTCATTGATTTTTTCCTCCGTATAGAGTTACTCGTTTATGTTAAGTCCCGTCTGCTCCGGCAGACCGAGAAGTATATTCATATTCTGTATTGCACTGCCCGATGCGCCCTTGCCAAGATTATCAAACCGTGATATCAGAAGGATTCGCTCGTCGTTGCCTTCAACCGTCACAAACATATCATCATATCCTGAAAGTTTGTTTGCCGCCATAAATCCGGCTTCACTGTCGTTTTTGACATACTTTATTATCGGGCCGTTATAAATATCTTTGTATATATTTTGAATATCTGCAGCAGTACCGTTTATATCTTTAATAAATAGAGGCACGGTCACCTCCATACCGCTGTAATAGTTTGAAACTATCGGACAAAAAACAGGAGTGGTTTCAAGTCCGCAGATTTTTACCATCTCTTTAAGATGTTTATGGTTTTGCGTAAGTCCGTACTGGCGCGGTGCCGAAAGTGCAATATCGGGGTCTTTACCCTCGTATTCGGCAATCATTTTTTTGCCGCCGCCAGAATATCCGGTAATGGAAAAAGAAGTAAGTGCCGTATCAGCAGAAATAATACCTGCCTTTACAAGCGGAGCCACCAGCGAAACAAAGCCGCTGGCGTGGCAACCGGGGTTTGCAATCCGTTTTGAAACGGCGATTTTTTCACGCTGTCCCGAAAGTTCGGGGAAACCGTAGGTCCAACCATCCAGTGTTCTGTGGGCGGTGGAGGTATCAATAATAGCGGTATAGGGATTATTTGCAAGGGCCACCGCCTCTATCGCCGCCGCATCGGGCAGACACAAAAAAACTATATCGGCGCTGTTTATTTTTTCGGCACGGGCATCTGTATCCTTTCGCAGTTCCTCCGAAAGGGTAAGAAGTTGGATATCCCTACGCTCGGACAACCGCTCATATATTCTGAGACCGGTAGTACCTGCACTGCCGTCAATAAAAACCTTTGTCATCTATATCCCTCCAAATTCATATCTGTCTTATCAGCAAGATATGCCGTCCGACTTTTGGCCGGACGGCACCAGTACAATAAATTATTTCTTATTCTTCTCGTCAACAATAGCCTGAACCTTTATCGGCAGACCGTAAAGATTGATGAATCCTGCAGAATCCTTCTGGTCGTAATCACTCTCACCGAAGGTTGCGATTTCTTCGCTATAGAGTGAATAGGGGCTCCATACACCGGCGTTTATCATATTGCCCTTGTAGAGTTTAAGTCTTACCTTACCGGTAACATTCTCCTGAGTTTTATCAACGAATGCCGAAAGGGCCTCACGAAGGGGTGTAAACCACTGGCCGTTATAAACAAGTTCTGCAAATGTGATGGAAAGTTTCTGCTTTTCGTGCATAGTAAGTTTATCAAGGCAGATGCTCTCCAGAACACTGTGCGCCTTATAAAGAATGGTACCGCCGGGAGTTTCATAAACACCGCGACACTTCATACCAACAAGACGGTTTTCAACGATATCAATAATTCCGATGCCGTTTGCACCACCGATTTCGTTAAGTTTAAGAATGATATCTTTAGCAGACATCTTCACGCCATCAAGAGCAACGGGCGTTCCCTGCTCGAAATCAATTTCAACATAGGTGGGCTTATCGGGAGCGGCGATGGGAGAAACGCCCATTTCAAGGAAGCCTTCCTTTTCGTACATCGGCTCGTTTCCGGTATCTTCAAGATCCATACCTTCGTGAGAAAGGTGCCAAAAAGTCGGATCGTAGCCATGTCGTTCTGTGAGCCAAGGAGTTGGCTAAGACATTTGTCTTCCTAAGACCCGCTTGGCCTCCGACTTAACGCCCATTTCAAGGAAGCCTTCCTTTTCGTACATCGGCTCGTTTCCGGTATCTTCAAGATCCATACCTTCGTGAGAAAGGTGCCAAA
>JAZOBW010000186.1:0-2754 GCA_045596185.1 Acutalibacteraceae bacterium
GCAATACCGCCTGCATTATCGGCAACGGGACCGTATGCATCGGTAGCAAGTGTAATACCGAGGGTGGAAAGCATACCCACAGCCGAAAGGGAAATTCCGTAAAGACCGAGGTTTACATCTTTTGCACCGCCCGAAATGAAATAGGCAATAAGGATACAAGCGGCAACAATTATTATGGGAAGTGCGGTAGACATCATACCCAGTCCCAGACCGCCGATAAGAATAGAGGCACTGCCCGTTTCAGACTTTGCGGCAAGTTTTTTGGTGGGTTTATATGTGTCCGAAGTATAGTATTCGGTAGAACGGCCTATAAGAACGCCGGTGAGAAGACCCGCAATAATGGCAAAATAAATACCGATGTTTTCTTTGCCGAGCAGAAGCCATACTATCGGAAGAGAAATAATCGCAATAGCAACAGCGCTGAAATTGGTACCACGACTGAGCGAACCCAAAAGTTGTTTTTGGGTGGCGCCGTCCTTAGTGCGTACCAAAAATGTTCCGATAATAGAGCAGATAATACCGGCACTCGCGATAAGCAGCGGCACAGAAAGTGCTTTCATCTGCAGTTTTTCAAATGCAGCAATACCAAGTGCCATACAGGAGATGATAGAGCCGACATAGGATTCGTAAAGATCTGCACCCATACCAGCAACATCGCCAACATTATCGCCGACATTATCGGCAATAACAGCAGGGTTACGGGGGTCATCCTCAGGAATACCTGCCTCTACTTTACCAACAAGATCTGCGCCGACATCGGCGGCCTTGGTAAAAATACCGCCGCCCACACGGGCAAACAGTGCCATAGAAGATGCACCCATACCGAATGTGAGCATTGCGGCTGTCATATCTGCAGGAGAAAGTTTGAAAAGATATTTAAGAATGAATATCCAGATAGTTATATCAAGAAGTCCCAGACCTACAACAGTAAAGCCCATTACAGAACCTGCCGAAAACGCAACCTTAAGACCCTTGTTCAGATTTGATCTGCAGGCGTTTGCTGTGCGGGTATTGGCAGCGGTAGCAATCTTCATACCGACAAAGCCCGAAAGGGCAGAGAAAAATCCACCCGTTACAAATGCAAACGGAACAAAAAAGGTAAGCAGATCAGCAACGGCCATAACCATCAGTATAACGAACATAACCGCGAAGAACACACCTACAACGGTATACTGGCGTTTAAGGTATGCATTAGCGCCGGCCTTTATTGATGCACATATCTTCTGCATCTTGCTGTCGCCCTTATCGAAGCGAAGGACACGCCGTGCGGTAATGAGTGCAAAAAGAAGTGCGGCAAGTGCACCGATGAAGGTTAATACAACCAGATAATTATCCATATTATCATGACCTTTCCATTTATCAGAATACAATATTCCTTTTTAACCTTATATTAAATAATAGCAAATTATCTTTCCTATGTCAACCAAATAAAGCGTTCAAAAAACAAGTTTGGTAAACTTTTAACAATTATATAAACAAGTTCTCATTCTTTTAATTCTTTCTTAACAAATTTTTAGTGTTTGCGGTATATAATTATAGTAAAGAAATTTGATTATCCAACTGAAAATTCAAGGTGATTATATGAATTTCCGATATAAATTGATGCAATTTATGAGCGGTCGCTACGGTATTGACCATATGTTTTATATGCTTTTTGCCATTAGCGCAGTTATTGCATTTATAAACTGTTTTTTAAGGCTTTTTGTTATACAACTTATTGTATATGCTATTATTGGATATGCTTTTTTTCGTGTATTATCCAAAAATATCTATGCTCGGCAAAAGGAAAACGAAAGGGCACTTTTCCTTTTTAATAAGGCGAAAAAGTATTTTGCAACACGCAGATACCGCCGCGCCGATACATCGCACATCTATAAAAAATGCCCCTACTGCAAAGCAACCCTGCGCCTACCACGCCGCAAGGGAAAACACACCACCGTTTGCCCCAAATGTGGCAAGGAATTCAAGGTGAGAGTGTATAGGTAATTAAGATAGTATTCCTTAATTTTCTTTGAAATGTATTAGGATTATAAACCGGAAATCTTAAAATACCGAATACAAAAAACAAAAACCTCGATGGAAATCATCGAGGTTTTATATTTTTAATTATGCGCCGAATTTAGCAACATTAAGTTTGATTCCGGGGCCCATAGTGGTGGCGATTACGCAGGACTTAATGTACTGGCCCTTTGTAGCAGCCGGCTTTGCCTTAATGATTGCGCCCATAAGAGCATCAAAGTTTTCCTGAAGTTTCTCGGGACCGAAGGAAACCTTACCAATCGGGCAGTGGATGATATTGGTCTTATCGAGACGATACTCGATCTTACCTGCCTTAGCCTCTGTAACGGCTCTGGCAACATCGGGGGTTACGGTACCTGCTTTAGGAGTAGGCATAAGACCACGCGGACCTAATACCTTACCGAGACGACCAACAACGCCCATCATATCAGGTGTTGCGATAACAACATCAAAATCAAGCCAGTTTTCGTTCTGGATCTTTGCTACAAGTTCCTCTGCACCAACATAGTCGGAGCCGGCTTCCTTTGCAGCATCAGCCTTATCAGCCTTTGCGAAAACGAGAGTTCTTACAGTTTTACCTGTACCGTTGGGGAGAACAACTGCGCCGCGAACCTGCTGGTCAGCGTGGCGGGAGTCAACACCCAGACGAACGTGAATCTCTACAGTTTCATCAAACTTTGCAGTTCCGGTCTTGATTGCAACCTCTACTGCTTCATTTACAAGTCGGAGGCCAAG
>JAZOBW010000187.1:0-16880 GCA_045596185.1 Acutalibacteraceae bacterium
ATACTCGCAAATCCTGACGGATTTACTGCGTTTTGTGCCTTGCCGATGTAAAAATCACCATTAAATCAATTCTACGACCTAAAAGAAGTAGAATTTTGTGTGATTTTTGGTTCAGTGAAGTCGGTAAGGCCGGCGTCTGCCGACGCCAAAAATCCGAAAAGCGTCAAAATTATGCCGTTTTAGGCGGTTTCGGATGCTGCTTCACTGCTTAAGACCTTCATACTGCTCCCGCAGATATTCTTCGGTCCATTTAATAACCTCGTAACTGTTCAGAGGTACACCCTCTAAAATTTCCCTTAACTGCCTTGTATCCAGCAGTACCTCTTCCCCGCCTTTGGTGTGGCGGAAAAGAAAGTCGGTATCGGGGTGTCCCTGAATAAGCGTTGTGATCGATGCCACAACATCACCCAAAGGGGTGAAATCTATATGCGAAGTGTCGAATACTGCCGTTACGGTGGTCCCGTGAAAATCATCAGGCGGAGTAGTATGTGATTCTATACAAAAACTGCCGCCGGTCTGTTCTGCCGCCATTTTAAGCAGCGGAACGCCCAGTCCCACGCTACGGGTTGTGCGGGTTGTATAAAACGGGTCTATAACATTTTTTACAACTTCGGGTGACATACCGCAACCATCGTCTTTAATTATAAGTGTAAGCTTTGAACCCGATTCTTCGAGCAAAATTTCGGTAAGGGTTGCACCTGCTTTAACGGAATTTTCGGTGATATCCAGAATATTAAGTGAAAGTTCCTTCATTTCTCACCTCAACACTTCAAAAAGTTTACGACGCACAAGTTCGCTGCTGTATGGTTCATCTTCAATATCAAAATAAGCCTCTTTATCGCGCATATCGGTAAGATAATGGGCATCGGAACTTATAATGATCTTTTTATCCTGAAGATCATATTTTTCAATATATTCTTCAGTCTTTGAACCGTCATGCAGTTCCACACAATTAAAGTGCAGATCCTCGGGCACCGTTCCCAAGACTGCGATTATGCCGTTTGCCTGTCGGTCAATGTGAGCGGGATAGCAAATGCCGTCGTATTTCTTTACGATGGCAGAAACATCGTAGACCGAAAGCATAGTCGCATTAGAAAGTAAATATTCATCTGTACCGATTATTTCGTCCATAGAATCCAGAATCAACTGGTCGCCGAATATATCGGTGCGATTTTTGATCTTCACACGCCGGGAATCGATTTCTTTATCGAATTCCATTGCCGACTCCAAAGTTTCAAACAGACATACAACATGTATATCTTCGTTGGTCGTAAGTTCCATACCGGCTATCGGGATAATACCGTTTTTCTTTGCCGCCTCGAAAAAAGCGGGACAGTTTTTACAGGTATTATGGTCGGTAAGTGCTACGATATTGAGTCCGCAAAGTGTTGCCATTCCAGCGATATTGTTCGGGGTGTTGTCGTTATCGGCACACGGCGACAGACAGGAATGAATATGAAAATCATAATAGTATCTGCTCATCGCAGATTCTCCGAAATCAGTACAGCGGTTTCATAGGTGGGTAGTTTGCTTTTGATAAGGTTAATCCCCTTTGATTTTGCTGCAGCGGAAAGTTGTTCATCGGGATCGACATCCTCTGAAAAAACCACACACGCAACATCGGCAAGAGATGCAACCGCCGCAACATTGATGTTGGACATTATTGTTATCCAGGCATCCGATTCCTTTGCTCTGCCCATTACCCAACTGAGCAGGTCGCCTGCATAGGCACCCGTTATTGCACGATCGGGATCGGGCAGATTAAGAGCCGTAAAGCCATTAAGTGTTGCGAGATCTTTAACCGTCATCAGCGTTTTTCCTTCCCTTTTTTATAAATGTCCCAATAGGCAATAACACAATCGTCTATATCGGCATTACCTTTCACGACATCTTCTGCAAATGCTCTGCAAGTGGGAGCACCACACGAGCCACAATCTATTCCGGGCAGCGCTGCCTTTATTTTCTGAATATCGGCCATCATTCTCATAGACTCTGCCATACTGGCGCTGAGTCTTGATATGGGTTGATATTCGGGTAACTCGTTAAACAAATATCCGTCCGGTATATACTTGGATTCCTCGGCACTTAAAAAGTTTTGAGATACAGGCAGATACCGACGCAGATGTTGCAATCTTGCCTTTGCGATAAAAGGATTTTGCATTGTCATAACACCGCCGACACAACCGCCGGTACAGGCATTAAGTTCTATGAATTCAAGCGGAGGAACACCACCGGTCTCAAGTTGGTCGAGAACACGGATACAGTTTTCAATACCATCGGCAGCGAGATAACTGTCGTTGAATATCGAACTGGCTTCGCCACCCGTTCTTGCCCAACCAAGCCCTACCATTCCGGATTCGGAAAGGGATTCAACATTTTCGATATGTTCCATTTCGCTTATCAGCAGAAAGTAAATATCGCTGATGGATACTACCTCGTCTATCTGACTTTTATATCCGGCAAATCCGTTCTTTACATAACTTACCTTTGCAGGACACGGAGAAATGAAGCACACGCCTATATCCTCTTCAGAAAGTTCTGGATGTTCTTTGAGGGCACGTTCTCTTGCGAGACGCGCTGCAATCTCCATAGGCGGCAGCATATGCATTATGTTTTCGTTAAGCGAAGGAAAACGAAGTCCTATAAGCCTTACGATTACGGGACAGGCAGAACTTATGGCAGGTTTCTTAACGCCGTCGGTTTTAAGATAAAGCCTGGTATATGCCGAAACAAGTTCAGCGGCCTTTGCAACCTCAAATACATCATCAAAACCTATTCTTAAAAGTCCATTCAATACGATGTCAACATCGTCAAGATTTTCGAACTGTCCGTAAAGCGTGGGTGCAGGAAGTGCTATCTTCCACTTGAAACGTTTCATACTATCAAGTTCGCTGCATATCGCCTTTTTTGCTTTGTGCTGACAAACCCTTATACATTCACCGCAGTCAATACATCTGTCCTGATTTATAACTGCATGGTTATCGCGGATGCGAATTGCCTCTGTAGGACAATGACGCAGACAGGTAGTACAACCAGTGCATTTTTTTGGGTCAAGTTGAACCGAATGCTGGTATTTGCTCATACTACCACCTACATAATGTTAACGCGCATGGTAATTGTTGTACCAACACCGACCGTGGACTGAATATCCATCGAGTCGCTGTAGCGCTTCATATTAGGAAGTCCCATTCCGGCACCGAAACCGAGCGAACGGATAGTATCGGATGCGGTGGAAAAGCCTTCCTGCATAGCCTGTTCAATGTTTTTTATACCCGGGCCGTGGTCCTGCAAAATTATATCGATATAGGTTTCACTTACGCGAACTTCGGCTTCGCCGCCACCCGCGTGGATAACCATATTTATTTCGCCCTCATACATAGCGATGGATACGCGCCTAATTATTTCGGGCGAAATACCTAACTGCCTGAGATTTTTTTTGATTTGTACAGATGCCTGACCTGCCGATGTGAAATCGTCGCCGTCGACATCAAAACGGAAAATTAGTTCTTCGCTCACTGCTTTACCTTATTACCTACCAGACCGTTGGCATAAAGCAAACCGCAGGCCTCGTAAAGTCTTTTTTCGGTACGCATTACCACAATGCCGTTTTCTTTGGCAAGGGCAAGCATCTCCTCGCTGGGAGTTTTAGAGCGGACAAAAACTATACAAATCATATCCATCATATCGGCAGTACGGATAACCTGCGGGTTAACAAGTCCCGTAAGCAGAACCGCCTGATCCTTTACATAGGCGAGAACATCACTCATCAGGTCGCATCCGCAGGCGGAATAAACATGACGGCCAAGATTTTCTTCGCAACAAAGGACTTCGGCTTCGAGCAATTCTTTCATTGCACTGATCTTCATTGTGACATTTTCCTTTACTTCAATATGGTAAAAGGGGTATTAGTCGGCATATTTTGCGAGAATGTCATCGACATCATCGGCAGTAAGTCTGCCGTAAACATCTTCGTTAACGGTAAGAACAGGAGCCAGTCCGCAAGCACCGATACAACGGCAAGCAGTAAGAGAGAACTTACCGTCCGGAGTACATTCATCGGCACCGATTCCGAGTCTCTCGGAAAGTTTATCCATAATTTCTCCTGCGCCCTTAACATAGCACGCGGTACCTAAACATACCGAAATGTCGTACTTACCCTTGGGGGAAAGTGCAAACTGTGCATAGAATGTTGCAACGCCATAGATTTTCTCAAGCGGAACCTCCATACCCTCGGCTATCATGTTCTGAACTTCGAACGGCAGGTATCCGTAAATATCCTGCGCCTTCTGCATAACTACCATCAGGTTGCTCTTATCATGCTTGTTCTCTTCGATAACCTGCATAAGTTTGGCTTCCTGCTCGGCAGTTCCCTTAAAGGGAAGTGTGCTGATTTTCTTCTTCATTAACAGAATCCTCCTCATAAAATTTCGTTATTGCTGCGCAGATGACACACTTTGACAACATACGCAACTATACTAGTGTAGTATAACATATAATTTCATTTTTGAAAAGGCTTTTTTACTAACTTATTTAATTTTTTGTGATTTTTTTAACAATATTTTTTCAAAACTGTCCCAAAGGCGACAGTTACACCCAAAAAAATACCGATGCAAAAAATGCATCGGTATTTTTTTACTTGAACAGTGAAGTCGGTAAGGCTGGTGCCTGCCTACGCCAATAATCCGAAAAGCACCAAAATCATGTCGTTTTAGGCGGGTTCGGATACGCCTTCATTGCTTATCTTCTTTTTTTCGCTGTCTTCATTATCGTTTTTTTCGACGACCCAGAGTCTTCCGTAAAGTGCTGTATTATCCCTTATTATCTGAGCAAGCCAATCGTTAATACAACCATCGGCTATGCGCCACTGCCAGTTGGTTCCGCCTAAAGTAGACGGTGCGTTTATACGCGCCTCACTTGAAAGCCCCATAAAATCGGGCATACATATAATTGCCGTATCTGCTACCGACATAAGAGCACTTCTTATCATCGCCCAATGAAATCCCTCGTTATCATCAACGTGAAGGTATCGCCTTGCACGCTGAACATCACCGGCATCGGCGTTAGCCACCCAACCAGCAATAGTATCATTATCGTGGGTACCGGTATAAACGATACTGTTTTTACGATGATTATGCGGAAGGTAGGAACTTTTCATACCACCATCAAAAGCGAACTGAAGAACATTCATACCCGGAAATCCCGATTCATCGAGAAGTTGCCTTACCTCATCGGTAAGAAGACCGAGATCCTCGGCTATAATGGGCAGTTCTTCACCGAATTCTTCCGATAAAACATTGAAAAGTTCCATTCCCGGACCTTTGCGCCATTTTCCACCCTTGGCATCGGTATCACCGTAAGGAATACAATAAAAGGATTCAAAGCCACGGAAATGGTCTATACGAACAATATCGTATACCTTAAAGGCGTGTCTCATTCGGGTGCGCCACCAACTGTAGGGCACCGATTCGTTTTTCATATAATCCCAATCATAAACGGGACTTCCCCAGAGTTGACCGTCCTCCGAAAAAGCATCGGGCGGACATCCTGCAACCGAGCGCGGAAGTAGTTCATCATCAAGGTCAAATTGTTTTGGACACGACCAGACATCAACACTGTCATCAGCGACATAGATGGGCATATCACCGATTATAAGTACACCGTGTTCATTGGCAAACTTTTTAAGTTTATTCCACTGTTTATAAAAGCAGAACTGAATGAATTTATAAAATTTTATGTTTTCGGAAAGTTCTTCTTTGGCTTTTGCAAGAACCGATGGTTCTCTCATTTGGAAATCGGTATCCCAATCTCTCCAACTGACACCGCCGAAGGAATCTTTAAGTGCCATAAAAAAGGCATATTCATCAAGCCAGTACTTTTCTTGTGCACAGAAAATTTCCCATTCTTCGTCGGGTATAAATCTGCTGCAGGCGGTACGCAGAACCGGCATACGATTATTATACATTTTTTCGTAATCAACCCTATTAGGATCGCTTCCGAAATCTACATCACAGTAGTCCGAAAGTTCAAGCAGACCGTCTTCCCGCAGCATATCCAGATCTATAAAATAAGGATTACCTGCAGCCGAAGAAAACGACTGATAAGGAGAATCGCCAAAGTTGGTAGGGTTGAGAGGCAATATCTGCCAATAACGCTGCCCCGCCTTTTCGAGAAACTCCACAAATTCATAAGCCTGTTTACCAAATGTTCCAATTCCGTATTTTGAAGGAAGTGAAAAAATCGGCATTAAAATTCCGCTTGCTCTCATAATATATCCCCTTGTATCCTAATCACAAACCGTTATAATAATCTTTCATTGCTTTGGCGTCCTCCGCCTGAGTGCCGTCTGACTCGCAAATAAACACGGGACTACACTTTTTTTTGAAAGTAAGTTCCATTACCGGTTCAAAATCCGGTCCGTAAACAGTATCTTCAAAAGTAAGATGACGCTTTTCGCCGCCTGCGGTGTATTCGATCTTTGAAAAATGCGAATGGAAACATTTCAGACGGGCTTCACCAAGACGGTTTTCGATACTTTCAAATACAGAATTATAATCCGAAAGCGTCTTGAAATATCCCTGATCTCTTGCATTCAGATGGCCGAAATCAATGCAGGGTATCAAACGCTCATCCAGTTCGCACAAGGAAAGCACCTCGTCCAGTGTGCCTAGTTGGTTTACCTTTCCCATCGTTTCGGGGCATATATGTATATGTCCCAAACCGTTTTCGTCAAGAGCATTCAATGAAAGGCGCATAGTATCAATAGCCAGTTCAAGCGCTTGAGCGCGGCTTATTTTTCCACAGGAACCGGTATGAACGATAATTCGGTTGCCACCCATAGCATTTACAGCACGGGCAGAGGCAAGAATATAATTTATAGAATTAAGTCTTTTTTGTTCCTCAACCGAAGACATTGAAATGTAATACGGCGCGTGAAGCGAAAGGGTTATACCCTTTTCGGCGGCGATTGCACCAAGTTGCCTTGCCTTTTCTTCGCCGATGTTCACTCCCCTGCCGCATTGATATTCGAAACAATCAAGGCCCATACGCTCTATATATTCGGGAACATCCAGACTGCTCTTATATCCCATTGTATGAAAACTGGCAGAGTTTCCTGCCGGTCCAAATTTAGCAGACATAGATCATTCCTCCGTTTTTTCTATTTTGTAAAGTTTGTATACTATCTTTTCAAGCCATCGCTTAAAACGAAATCCCGCCGTTGTTTCCAATTTTATAGGGGTTAGCAAAATGGTTCTAATACCGGCGACATTACCGCCGAGTATATCGGTAAATATCTGATCCCCCACTATTGCGGTAGCACGGCGTTTTGTACCGAGTTTTCTTCTGCCCCTGATAAATCCCGACGGTAGGGGCTTAAGGCCCAGACTTATAAAATCAAGGCCTATCTTTTCGGCAAACGGTTTTACCCGTTTTTCCTTTGAATTGGAAAGAACAAGCAGTTTTATACCACTTTCCTGAATCATTTTCAGCCAGTCTTCAAGGCCATCAGTCAGAACCATTCCGTGGTGTGTGGAAAGTGTGTTATCGACATCGAGAAGCAGCGCTTCTATCCCCCGTTCAGACAACATTTCGGGGGTTATTTCGGTTACTCTGTCAAGTTTTATTTCGGGTCTTAAAAGCATAGCGACGGCCTCCTGAGCCAATAAAAAAGGCGGTTTTACAACCGCCTTTCAACCGTGAAAATATTAGCGGAACTTTCTCTTGCGAGCAGCTTCCGACTTCTTCTTACGCTTTACAGAGGGCTTTTCATAGTGCTCTCTTTTGCGAACTTCCTGAATAACACCGTCTCTGGCGGTCTGTCTCTTAAAACGACGCAAAGCGTTATCGAGAGATTCATTGTCTTTTACTTTTACCTGACTCATCTTACATTCCCTCCCTCCGCAGAATTGCAGGGGTAAACTTTCGATTAGTATTATACTATAATCACCACCTGCTTGTCAAGCAATTTATTATTTAATATCTACCTGTTTTTACAATATTTTCAAAATTTACAATTTGTTCTTAAAATTTTTTAATAAACTATTGCGCATAATATACTAATATAGTAAAATTATAGTGTGTGTACATTAAATGTAAAATTTTCTAAAAAAAGGAGTGAAAATTATGAAAACGCCCCACAAACCGCTTACCGGTTTTGAACTGATAAAGCAGTTTCTTAAAGGCAGTGTTGTATTATTCACACTGAAGATAATTTTCGACCTGCTCAAAACACTTGCCGAAATGGTTGTACCCCAAATAATGCGCATTGCGATAGATAATGTTATTGGCGGCAAGGAGGCAGAATTTACAGGAATTACAGAATATCTTGTCGAGAAGGTCGGCGGTATTGCATATCTTGCCGAACACCTGATTCTTATGGCACTTGCAATAATGATTGTGTCACTTTTTCAGGTCGGTTCCGAATACTGTTCAAGAATATTTGGCATAAAGGCATCTGAAACACTTATAAAGACTATCCGCGACAGTCTTTTCAAGCATATAGAAAAATTGCCTTTTTCCTGGCATATGAAAAATCATACGGGCGACATTATACAACGGTGCACCTCCGATGTTGAAATGGTAAAAAGATTCGTTTCCATGCAACTTACCAATATGATATGCATTGTATTATATGTGGTTTTAGCGGTAGCCTTTATGTTTCCGATGAGTCCTAAACTTACCCTGATAGCATTGATCCCGATGCCGTTCATAGTAATCTATTCGATAAGTTTTCACAAACGCATAAGCAAAGGTTTTCGCAACTGCGATGAAAACGAGGGTAAACTTTCGGGTATGGCACAGGAAAATCTTACCGGAGTACGCGTTGTCCGTGCCTTTGGAAGAGAGGCATCCGAAAGAGAAAAATTCGAAAAGCACAATGCCTTTTACACCTCACTGTGGATAAAACTTTCCAAAACTATGAGTTTCTTTCACAGTACCTCGGATATACTTTCAGCCATTCAGGTTATGCTTGTTATAGTGTTTGGTGCGCTATTCTGTGTAAAGGGCGAAATGAGCGCCGGTACATATGTAGCATTCATATCCTACAACACAAAGTTACAGTGGCCGTTTAGAATGTTAGGCAGAATGATATCCGAACTGAGCAAGGCGGTAGTATCGGTTGAAAGAATTAAATACATTATGAATTCCGAACCCGAACAAGACCCCGAAGATGCGGTAAAGCCCGATATAAAGGGAGAAATTTCCTTCGAATCGGTAAACTTTGCCTATGAAAACTGTCCTCAATTATTGCACGATATCAATTTCAAAATGAAAGCCGGTACCACACTTGGTATACTGGGAAGCACCGGAAGCGGAAAATCGACACTGATGTTGTTGCTTGACAAACTTTATGATCTACCCGAAGAATGCGGCACCATAAAGGTAGACGGTATCGACATAAGAAATATTGACACCGCACATCTGAGAAATAATATCGGTATGGTTTTGCAGGAACCGTTTTTGTTCTCCCGCACTATCGCGGAAAACATTGGCATTACATCGGATAATATTACCCTTTCCGAAATAAGGGACGCCGCAAAGGCTGCCTGTCTTGACGATACGATAAACGAATTTGCCAACGGATACGACACCTTTGTGGGAGAACGCGGTGTTACACTTTCGGGCGGACAAAAACAGCGTGCCGCCATAGCGCGTATGCTAACACGCACCACGCCGATAATGATATTCGACGACTCGCTTTCAGCGGTTGATGCACAAACCGATGCCAACATCCGCGCAGAACTTGAAAAGCGTTTCGGAAGTTCAAGCATAATATTGATATCACACCGTATTTCCACCCTTGCAAAAGCCGATAACATAATCGTGCTGGACGAAGGCAGAATAATTGAACAGGGCACCCACGAAGAACTGAAGTCTGCCGGCGGTGTTTATCAGCAGATATACGAAATACAGACCGGTGTGTCAGGGGAGGCGGTATAATGAATAACGAATATAACACCAAACCCCAAAAGAATCTGAAGTTTTTCGGTATAGGAAAGGTTGTGCCCTACCTTAAAAAATACCGTGCTATGATATTTATAATGCTGCTTTGTTCGATAATCGGAAGTTGCATTGATATCATCGTTCCGCTTTTCCAGCGATATGCGCTCAACCACTTTATTACATTGGGCACCACCGATACCCTTACCTATTTTATAATTGCATACATAATCACCATTATCCTTATAGGAATAGTAAACTACTTTTCCTCTTTCTATGCAACAAAAATAGAGGTTCTGGTTGACCGTGACCTGCGTGACAAGGCTTTTAACCACCTTCAAACACTGTCCTTTTCCTATTTCAATCAGAACAGTGTAGGTTACATACATTCAAGAGTAATGAGCGATACCTCCCGTATAGGTTCCCTTGTCTCCTGGACAGTACGTGACGGACTGTGGCACTTTGCATATCTTTTCGGTTCCATCGCGGTTATGCTTTCCATAAATGTAAAACTTACACTTATGATAATAACTATTCTTCCGATACTTATCACACTGTTTGCAATATTCAGAAGAAAACTTATAAAGGTTGACCGTGAAATAAGAGAACTTAACTCCAAACTTACGGGAGAGTTCAACGAGGCAATAACCGGCGCAAAAACGATAAAATCGCTTGTTATCGAAGAAAAAACTGCCGATGCCTTTACAAACAGTACCTCTTATATAAAAGGCAGGGTTATATCCTCGGTTAAAATCAGGGGTCTGTTCACCTTTACAATGCATTTTGCATCTTCTGCCGCACTTGCTATTGTGCTGTGGCAGGGAGGATATATTGCCAAAAGTGAAGTTGGTACATTTTCTATGTTTATGTCCTATGCTCAAGGTATGATGCAACCGATATTCTGGTTGGTAAACACAATAACCGACCTTATAACAACACAGGTAAACATTGAGCGTTTGACTGCACTTTTTGAAACCAAAAGCGATGTTTCGGATACACCCCAAGTTATTGAAAAATACGGCGATACATTTAATCCCAAAAAAGAAAACTGGGAAGAACTGCACGGTGATATTGAATTTAAGGATGTTACATTCAGATATCCCGACGGACACGAATACATCCTTGAACATTTTAATCTTAAAATTCCGTTCGGCAGCAATATTGCAATAGTAGGAGAAACAGGTGCGGGAAAATCCACCCTTGTAAACCTTGTGTGTCGTTTCTTTGAACCTACTGACGGTGTTATACTGATAGACGGCAAAGACGCCAGGGAACGCTCCCAGTTATGGCTTCATTCATCTATCGGATATGTTTTGCAGTCTCCCCACCTCTTCTCGGGCACCATTCGTGAAAACCTATTATACGGAAATCCAAATGCAACCGACGAAGACATAAACCGTGCGCTTGAAACGGTTTCGGCCAAAGGTATAGTTGACCGTCTGGAAAAAGGTATCGAAAGCGATGTAGGCGAAGGTGGAGATCTGCTTTCTACCGGTGAAAAACAACTTATTTCATTTGCCCGTGCAATACTTGCAAATCCGAAGATACTTATTCTTGATGAAGCCACGGCTTCGGTTGATACTATGACTGAACAAAAGATACAAAAGGCCATAAGCGCCGTTACAAAGGGACGGACCTCACTTGTTATTGCTCACCGTCTTTCTACAGTAAAAAATGCCGACTGCATTTTAGTCGTTAAAGACGGTAAAATTATTGAGCAGGGTACCCACCGTGAGTTAATCGACAAAAAGGGTTACTATCACGACCTTTACACAAAACAGCATCAAGAGGATGCTATTGCGGCAGCTTTTAAGCAATAATTTTTAGGGGTTATTAAATGTTAACTATACGCATAAACGATGGGGTTAATTCTATTGGAATTAACCCCGATAGTTTCAAGATATCCTGGTGCCTTGACCCACAGAAAATAAGCGGTCATCAAACGGGATATGAAATACTGATATTAGGCGGTAAACGTGGCGGCACTGTATTATGATATTGCACCGAGAAAAGACAGAAAGAAAATTCTTGAAAGAATAGCCGGTCAGCCGATTGAATGCAGTGTTGTTATGACCAATCGGCTTTTGCATCTGCTTTTTGGTAATGGATATGACGGCAGAGCATATCAAATTTTGTCTGATACCGATTATCCCGGTTGGGGCAATATGATACTGAACGGTTATAAAACCGTATGGGAGGGCTTTGATAATAAAGAATCCCACAGCCACGCCTGGAATGCCTATCCTGCAAGAATGTTTCAGCAGTATATATGCGGAATAAATACCGATAAAATAAATGATAATATTTTATCGGTTTCACCAAAGGTTTCACTACCTCTTGATTTTGCAAAAGCCACTGTTTCAACACCAAAGGGTGTGGTGCTTGTGGATTGGGAGAAAAAAGGTAATAGAATTTATCTTAAAGTAAAAGCACCGGCAGGTATAAAGGTTAAAATTAAGCTTTCGGGCAAGCAGACAAAATACAAATATGCCGAAAACGAAAACGGCAATCTTATTTTCCTTTATAACGATTTATAAAAAAATACCTTCGGAAGAGTACACTACCGAAGGTATTTTTATTTGCAAAACTTACAGATTTTCAATGGTTTCCATAAGGTAATCGCCGAAGTCGCTACAGGTTGCACCGTCGCTGCGGCCTGTTATCTTATACTTTGCATCAGCGGCTGTGCAGATGGCAAGTGCCTTATCAAGCTTATCAGCCTTATCACCGAAGCCGATATGACGGAGCATCATTTCGGTTGCCTTGAACATACTGGTCGGATTAGCATAAGCTCCTCTGCCCTGCTCTATCATACGGGGTGCAGAACCGTGAATAGCCTCGAACATAGCATACTCATCACCGAGGTTTGCACTGCCTGCGGTACCTACGCCACCCTGAATCTGTGCGGCTTCATCGGTGATGATATCGCCGTAAAGGTTAGGCAGAACAAACACCTGGAAGTTGCTGCGTACACGCTCGTTAACAAGGTTTGCAGTCATAATATCGATATACCAGTCTTCAGCGGTAATTTCAGGATAATCCTTTGCAACCTCGTGGCACAGTTCAGAGAACTTACCGTCGGTCTTTTTCATAATGTTTGCCTTGGTAACTATAGCAACATTGGTCTTGCCGTTCTTTCTGGCATATTCAAATGCGGCACGGGCAATTCGCTTTGTTCCTTCGTTGGTAGTTACCTTAAAGTCAAAAGCAAGTGTATCGGGAATTTCAACACCGCGCGAACCGAGAACATATTCACCTTCGGTGTTTTCACGGAAGAATGCCCAATCAATACCGAGTTCGGGCACACAAACGGGACGGACATTTGCATAAAGGTCAAGTTCGCGACGCATAGCAACATTTGCGCTTTCAAGGGTGCCGCCCTTAAGGGTTGTGGTGGGGGCCTTGAGCACTACATTACAAGCCTTTATTTCTGCAAGTACATCATCAGGAATGGCCTTATTGTGTTCGATACGGTTTTCTATCGTAAGACCTTCAATGGTGCGAAGTTCTATTTTTCCTGCTGCAATTTCGTCCTTAAGAATAAACTGTAAAAGTCTTTCGGATTCTGCCGAAATTATCGGGCCTATACCGTCGCCGCCGCAGATACCGATAACTATTTTATCAAGTTTCTCATAATCGGTATACTTTTTTTCCTGCTCCATTTTCCTCTGACGGGCAATCTGCTCGGTAAGGATATTTCTGAACTGTTCAACTGCTGCATCAATATATTTTTCCATTTTAATTTGCTCCATTCTACCGTTTTGGTTATGCTTCTTTTGTAAAGGCAAGCAGGCCGCCCGCCTTAAGTATCTGCTTTTGTCTGTCTGTAAACGAGCAGGAAAGATTTATCTTTTCGCCCGTAGTCTCGTTAGTAAGAACGATTGTACCGCTTTCCATACCATCAAAAACATTTTCAAGGGAAAGTTTGTCGCCCTGACTTAAGCGGTCATAGTCATCAGGGTTTTCGAAGGTAAGCGGCATAATACCTGCATTTATAAGATTTGCTATATGAATTCTTGCAAAACTTTTAGTTATTACAACACGAACACCGAGATACATCGGAACAAGTGCCGCGTGTTCACGGGATGAACCCTGACCGTAGTTACTGCCGCCTACGATGATACTCTGTCCCGCCTTGAGTGCACGTTCGGGAAATGTTTTATCGCAAACACCGAAGCAGAACTGCGAAAGGTGGGGAATATTTGAACGGTAGGGCAGTATCTTGGCACCTGCAGGCATAATATGGTCAGTAGTGATATTATCGCCTACCTTGAGTATAAGTTCGGCACTAAGGCTATCGGTCTGGGGTGCAGACTTGGGGAACGGCTTGATATTGGGACCGCGAAGCACCTCAAGTTCGTGGGCAACATCGCTGTCTGCCGGCGAAAGAACGGCTGTATCGTTTACCTTAAAACTGTCGGGCATAGCAACTTCAAGGCTATCGCCTGTAGTTCTTGGGTCGGTAATAACACCGGTTAGAGCTGCCGCAACGGCAGTTTCGGGAGATACGAGGTAAACACCCGCATCGGCAGTACCGCTTCTGCCTTCGAAATTACGGTTGAAGGTTCTGAGTGAAACACCGGCCGAATTAGGTGAAAAGCCCATTCCTATACACGGGCCGCAGGCACATTCAAGAATTCTTGCACCCGATGCGATAATATCGCTGAGTGCACCACAGTCTGCAAGCATTGTAAGCACCTGCTTGGAACCGGGAGATATAGAAAGGCTTACCGAAGGACTGATGGTTTTGCCCTTCAACATCTTTGCAACCTTAAGCATATCAAGCACTGTTCAATTGGTGCAAGAACCTATACATACCTGATCTACCTTGGTGCCGCTTATGGACTCAACAGTAACGACATTGTCGGGACTGTGAGGACAGGCGATAAGCGGAACAAGTGTATCTAGATTGATATCGATTATTCTATCATATTCAGCATCAGCATCGCTTGAAAGCGGAACATAGTCCCCTTCTCTGCCCTCTGCCTTGAGAAATTCTCTGGTGACATCGTCTGAAGGGAATATCGAGGTGGTAGCACCCAGTTCTGTTCCCATATTTGTAATGGTTGCCCGTTCGGGAACAGAAAGGTACTTTATACCCTCGCCACCCCATTCGATTATTGCGCCAACACCGCCCTTAACAGACAAAATTCGGAGTATTTCAAGGCTGATGTCCTTTGCCGAAACAAACGGTTTAAGGCGACCTGTAAGGTTAACCTTATACATTTTAGGCATTGTTATATAATAGGCACCGCCGCCCATAGCAACCGCAACATCAAGACCGCCGGCACCCATAGCAAGCATTCCAATACCGCCGCCTGTGGGGGTATGACTATCGGAACCGATGAGGGTCTTGCCGGGAATACCAAAGCGCTCAAGATGCACCTGATGACATATTCCGTTTCCGGGGCGGGAGAAATATATACCGTGCTTTTCGGCTACCGACTGTATATAACGATGATCATCGGCATTCTCAAATCCCGACTGAAGTGTGTTATGATCGATATAAGCAACACTGCGTTCGGTTTTTACTCGGTCCAATCCCATAGTTTCGAACTCAAGATATGCCATTGTACCCGTGGCATCCTGAGTGAGGGTCTGGTCAATGCGAAGCGCTATCTCGCTGCCAACCGTCATATCACCGCTGATAAGATGTTCTTTAATGATTTTTTGTGCTATTGTATATCCCATTATGTCAATTTCCTTTCTTTATATGTGTATGGGCGTTGTTTACGTGTTCAATAGAAAGTTGATATGCAAGTTTTGCATCGCCTTTTGCAATAGCGTTATATATTGCTCTGTGTTCTGCAACCGATGCCTCTGCCCTGCTGTTGTTTTCCACCGATGCACGGCGGTACTTCTGTATCTTTTTATGAAGCGGAACGAGTACATCGTAAAACACCGTACTGCCGCTGCTCATATAAACAAGATTATGGAAGCGGTTATCCATCTGTTTTATCTGATAAGAGTCGTGCTTTTGCATATAGAATTCCTGCAGATCCACCGCCTCTTTCAGTTTTTCCAACTGTTCCTGAGTGTGATTTAACGCCGCCGCTTCAGCTGCAAGACATTCAAGTTTCTGCCTGATAATATAGATATCCTCCAGATCGCGTTCGGTAATACCGATAACCACCGAACCTTTACCGGTTTCCTCTATAAGATGCTCCTGGCTTAGTCTTCTGAGCGCCTCTCTTATAGGGGTGCGGCTTACACCAAGTTCGCTGCTTAGTTTATTTTCGGTAAGAATTTCACCGCGCTGATACTTTCCCGAAAGAATATCCTGCTCTAAATGTTCAAATACCTGATCGGCAAGTGATACCGTTCTGTGTTCCATTTTTTACACCGCCTTCTTAAAGCCTTGACAGAGCGCCGTTTGAAAACTGCTCTATCTTTTCTTCTATTTCGCCGGTGGAAAGGGTGGTCTGGCGGCCGTCCTCATATTCCTTATCTATCCATTCTTTCATACGGATAACAAGTTCACTGCGCTTATCTACAGCATTCTCACCGGTAAGTTTATAATTCTGATTTATCCAGTATGCAATACCTGCAAGACCGGAAGTTTTGCCCAACATTACCGAAACGGGACGGTTAAGGATCTTTTCGGTATTGAAAATATTGTAGATTTCCTCATCCTTAAGCAAACCGTCGGCGTGGATACCCGCCCTTGTAACATTGAAGTTTCTGCCTACAAAAGGGGTCATTGGTGGAATATCGTATCCCATTTCATTCTTGAAATATTCTGCGATTTCGGTGATAACGGTGGGATCCATACCATCAAAAGAGCCACGGAGAGATGCATACTCCATAACCATAGCCTCAAGCGGAACATTACCCGTTCTCTCCCCTATACCAAGAAGCGAACAGTTAACACCAGAGGCACCGTAAAGCCAAGCGGTAGATGCATTGGTAACCGCCTTATAAAAATCGTTATGACCGTGCCA
>JAZOBW010000188.1:0-10980 GCA_045596185.1 Acutalibacteraceae bacterium
AAGGTGAGCGAGGTTCACGGAATGAGTCAGCGCGGCGGTTCGGTCGTTACCTATGTCCGTTTTGGTGAAAAGGTTTATTCTCCCATCGTTACCGAGGGCGAGGCCGATATAATTATTTCGTTTGAAAAACTGGAAGCAGCACGCTATGCCCGTTTTCTTAAAAAGGACGGCAAGATAGTTGTAAATACACAGCAGATAGACCCGATGCCGGTAATTATTGGTGCCGCACAGTACCCCGAAACGGTACTGGACGAACTGACCGAAAAGGGCGTTTCGATAGATGCACTTGATGCACTTGCCCTTGCCGAGCAGGCAGGTTCTTCAAAGGCTGTAAATATCGTACTTATGGGTAAGGCATCGAAGTATTTCGACATTCCTTACGACCGTTGGATAACAGCCATTGAAAATACCGTTGCACCTAAGTTTGTTGATATGAATAAGAAGGCTTTTGACTTGGGGTATCATTCATAATTTGTGGGATTAAATTTTTTATAAAAGAAGGTATTGGATTTAATGGAAAAGCGTTACTATCAAAAAGAAATCGAGACTATGCCGGTTGAAGATATCAAAAAACTTCAGTCGGAAAAACTGGTAAAACAGGTAAAGCACGTCTATGAAAATGTTCCTTACTACCGTGATCTTATGGATAAAAAGGGTGTAAAACCCGAAGATATCCACGGTATAGAGGATCTGCATCTGCTTCCCTTCCTTACTAAGAGCGACCTTAGGGATGCATACCCTTACGGACTTCTTGCAAAGCCGCTGAAGGATTGTGTTCGTATTCAGTCCACTTCGGGCACTACCGGTCGCCGTGTTGTTGCATTCTATACACAGCACGATGTTGATCTGTGGGAAGACTGCTGCGCAAGAGCGATAGTTGCGGCAGGCGGTACCGAGGAGGATGTTTGTCAGGTTGCATATGGCTACGGCCTGTTTACAGGTGGCCCCGGACTGAACGGCGGCAGCCATCGTGTTGGTTGTCTTACATTGCCGATGTCTTCAGGCAATACCGACCGCCAGATTCAGTTTATGACCGATCTCAACGCTACCATTCTTTGTTGTACGCCGTCTTATGCGGCATATTTGGGTGAATCATTGAAGGAAAAGGGTTACACACCCGATACAATTCCGCTTAAGGCAGGAATTTTCGGCGCCGAGCCGTGGACTAACGAGATGCGCCGCGGTATAGAAAAGACATTGGGTATCAAGGCCTATGATATCTACGGTCTTACCGAAACTTCCGGTCCCGGAGTTTCTTTCGAGTGCGAGGAACAGACCGGTATGCATATAAACGAGGACCACTTCCTTGCCGAGATAATTGATCCTGAAACGGGCGAGGTACTGCCCGAAGGCAGCAAGGGTGAACTCGTATTCACATCCCTTGATAAAGAGGCATTTCCCCTTCTTCGTTACCGCACCCGTGATATCTGCGTTCTTTCGCGCAAGAAGTGTTCTTGCGGAAGAACCCTTATCAAGATGGCAAAGCCGATGGGCAGAAGCGATGATATGCTTATTATCCGCGGCGTAAATGTATTCCCCAGCCAGATAGAAACGGTACTTCTTAACGAAGGTTACCAACCTAACTATCAGATAGTGGTTGACCGCGCAAACAATACCGATACATTCGATGTTATGGTGGAAATGAACCCCGAACAGTTTACCGATACGGTTAGCGGCGTTACCGCACAGGAAAAGGCTCTTGCAAATGCTATGAAGACAATGCTTGGTATCAATCCGGCGGTTCACCTTGTTGCACCCAAGAGCATCACCCGAAGCGAGGGCAAAGCAGTCCGTGTTATTGATAAGCGTAAACTTATCGATTGAAAGGAGTAATAAATATGTCGCTTAAACAGGTCACAGTTTTTGTTAAGAACGAGCAGGGTGCTCTGGTAGAGATAACCGCTACCCTTGCTGCCCACAATGTAAATATCCGCGCACTTTCTATTGCCGATACCGAAGATTTCGGCATTTTAAGGCTTATTGTAAACGATAACGATACCGCTGTAAAAACACTCACCGAAGAGGGTCACCTTATCAAGGTTACGGATGTTGTGGGTGTTAAGATAGGCGACCAGCCTGGAAAACTTTCTACTGCGCTCAAGGTGCTTGATGATGCACATATAAATATGGAGTATCTGTATGCTTTTATGACACGCACCGAAAAACACGCCTATGTGGTACTTCGTGTTGCTGATAATGCCGCCGCTGAAAAGGCGCTGGAAGATGCCGGTTTCCACATCATAACCGATGCTGATGTAAATAAATTGTAATAAAAAAGGGCGGATAACACCGCCCTTTTATTAAAGAGGTAAAATGAAACACAAGATTTTTATTTTTGATTTTGATGGCACCCTTGTTGATTCTATGCCGGTCTGGTCGCAGAAGATGTTAAATATCCTGCAAAGTACCAATACGCCATACCCCGATGATATTATAAAAATAATAACACCGCTTGGCGATAAGGGTACGGCAAAATATTTTAAGGAGACACTTGGTGTGCCTATTAGTGAGGACGAAATGTTCACTTTGATGGACGAATACGCCCTGCCGAAATATCACGATGAAATTCCTCTTAAATCGGGGGTAAAGGATGCGCTTTTGTGCCTTAAAGAAAAGGGATGCAGTCTTAATGTGCTGACGGCCAGTCCCCACAAAATGGTGGATCGTTGCCTTGAAAGATTGGAAGTGTATCCGCTCTTTAATAATGTTTGGACCTGCGATGATTTCGCACTTACAAAATCAGAACCAGAAATATATCTTCAGGCGGCACAGCGCCTTGGTACAAATACCTGCGATATCGTCTTTTTTGATGATAATATCAGTGCACTTGAAACCGCTAAAAGGGCAGGAATGTTCACTGTCGGCGTTTACGATAAATCGGGTGAAGATTTCGCCTCCAAACTCAAAGCAACTGCAGATATTTATATTAAATCCTTTGGTGAACTTAATATATAAACCACACAGTGCCCACCGTTTCGGTGGGCACTGTGTTTATGAATGTTATTTACAAATGTGGGTGGGGAAGATGAAGGGTGTGTTTTGTTCGGGCACTTGTTTTGCCTTCGGGTTTGATATCGCCCGATTTTGTAAGAGCAATCTTTGTAAGATACGGGCCGATAAGTTCATAGATAAGAACCGAGAAGAGCGTTATATTTGCAACGATGGCACCTTCGGGACCTATCTGTTCTGCCTTTAGCGCCATACCCAGTGCAACACCTGCCTGCGGCAGAAGTGTTATGCCAAGATATTTAACGATATTGCTGTCGCATTTTACGGCCTTTGAACTGATGGATGCGCCGAAGTATTTACCTGCCGAGCGGAAGAGTATATAAACAACACCGATAAGTACGACGATGGGATCTTTGAATACCGAAAGTTCCAGTTCTGCGCCGCTTAACACGAAGAAAAGGATAAACAGCGGAGCAGTCCAGCGGTCAAGACGGTCCATAAGTTCTTCGGAAAAATCGCAGATGTTGCAGAACACGGTGCCCAGCATCATACATACCAGCAGTGAAGAAAATGCGATATGAACGCCGCCGATATTAAATTCCATCATAGAAAATGCCACCGTAAGGCATACGAAAGTTACCGACATTGAAAGGCGTTTTGAGCGCGAATGGAAAAACCTTTCGAAATAGGTGAATATAAAGCCCATCGTGGCACCCAGCAGCAGTGAGAGGACAACCTCAAGCGTGGGCTCAAGTAGTATTGATTTAATATCGATATGGTTTGACATAATCGCCTTTGCCACGCCGAACGATACGGCAAACATAATAAGACCTACAGCATCGTCAAGCGCTACTATGGGAAGCAGAAGATCGGTAAGTTTGCCCTTTGCTTTATACTGGCGAACTACCATAAGGGTTGCTGCAGGAGCCGTTGCCGATGCCACCGCACCCAATATTATTGCACTGGGCAGGGGGAGTTTATCGGGTATTATGAAATGCAGACCGATTAGTGCGGCATCTACCAGCAGCGTGGCGAACACCGCCTGAAAGATGCCGATAACGGTCGCCTGTTTTCCGATCTTTTTAAGCTGTGTAAGGCGGAATTCGTTGCCTATCGAAAAGGCAATGAAGGCAAGTGCTACATCGGCAAGAATGCCGTAAGTTTTAATATCCTCCATACTGATAAAGCCAAGACCTTTAACGCCGAACGAACCGAGAAGATAAGGGCCTATCAGTATACCGGCGACAAGATACGCTGTAACGCTGGGGAGTTTGAGCATTTTTGCCGGTCGCGAAAGCATAAGACCGGTGAAAAGTGCTATGGAAAGGGTTAGTAAAATTTGCATAAAAACACCTTGATTCAAAAAACTGTAGTTGATTATACACCCGAAGTTCAAAAAAAACAATAGTTTGTTAATAAAATTTTAATAGTTTTCTTGAACGAGCGACATTTATATGTTATAATCTATTATATTCGATTACTGTTTCTATCAACAGATGTAAAAAGGGGGTCGTGCGGTGTATCTGAAAAAAAGACATCTTGTATGTTGGCGGATACTGCGGCCGCTGGTCATACTTTTTCTTAAAATAAAGTTCGGTTACCGTTTCGATAAGGCGAAAAACCTTCCCGAAAATTTTATAGTGCTTTCTAATCACAACACCGATTTCGACCCGTTGTTTGTCGGGGTCAGTTTCACAAACCCCGTTTATTTTGTGGCAAGTGAGCATATCGCCCGTTGGAAACACGCCTTTAAGTTTATAGATTTTGTTTTTGCCCCGATAATCCGATACAAGGGTTCTACCGCGGCATCTACCGTTAAAGAAATGTTGCGCACACTCAGGGCAGGTGCAAATGTGGGTATGTTTGCCGAAGGCTCAAAGAGTTGGAATGGTGTTACCGCACCGATACAGCCCTCCACCGGAAAGGTGGTAAAGAGTTCAAAAGCCGCACTGGTTACATATAAATTAGAGGGCGGATATTTCGTAAGTCCCAACTGGAGTAAGGGCGGTACACGCCGCGGAAGAATAAAGGGCGGCATCGTTAACATTTACACCGCCGAACAGATTTCAAAAATGTCGGTTGAAGAAATAAATACAGTAATAGCCGCCGACCTGCACGAGGACGCCTATGTGCGGCAGTCGGAAAACCCTGCCAGATACACCGGCAAACACCTTGCCGAGGATCTAGAAAGTATGCTGTTTTACTGCCCGAAATGCGGTGCTATGCACACACTTTTTTCAAGCGGTGATACGGTAAACTGCGAAGAATGTGGTCTTACCTTCAGATATAATGAATATGGTTTTCTGGAAGGGCTGGACTGTAAAACGGTTAAGGAACTTTTTGAGCAGGTAAAAGAAAAGGTGGCAAACGATGTTGCGGCAGGTGTTGAATACACCGCCGATTTCGGCACCGTTACCACGGTAAGAAACCATAAAGAGGAATGTATCGGAAGCGGCGAGGTTCGTTTGACCGGTAAGACCATCTCCTGCGGCGAAATTACCGTTTTGCTTGATGATATCTCCGATATGGCGATGCACGGAACCAATGCGCTGGTCTTTTCCGCTAAGGACGGATATTACGAACTTATACCCGAAAACCCCAAAGGTGCTCTTAAATTCTATATGGCATATCAGGTTTATAAAAACGGTGCAGTCTGCCGTTTTAATTAGGAGGGAAAAATATGGATTTTTCTGCTGCAAATACTGCGTTGTGGAATCCGATAGTTCAGATAGGAATTATAGCAGGTCTTATTCTTGTTGCAAATATTTTGCGCTGGAAGGTTCCGTTTATCCGAAAAACAATGATACCTACTGCCGTTTTTGCCGGATTTTTACTTCTGATACTTAAAAGTGTCGGTTGGTTAGATGTGCTTAATTCCGCATTCCTTGAAAGCATAACATATCATGCACTTGCTATTGGTTTTATAGCGATGTCGCTGCGTATTCCCGATAAAACTACCGGTGCTGAAAAAATGATAGGTAGCCGAAGCGGTGCGCTTATAGTAAGCACTTATCTTGTTCAGGCGATAACAGGTCTTGTTATATCGCTGGGAGCAGTTCTTACATTTATGCCTAAACTGTTTGAAGCAAGCGGAATACTGCTTCCCATGGCTTACGGACAGGGCCCCGGACAGGCGAACAATGTAGGTAGTACATACGAAAAATTGGGTATGCAGGGCGGTCAGTCGTTCGGTCTTTCACTTGCCGCGGCAGGATATCTGTGTGCCTGCGTAGTGGGTGTTATATTCCTGAATATATACAGCCGAAAGGGAAAACTGCACCGTAAGGAAAATAACGACATCGTTTCCGGCTCGGTTACGGTGGATACTTTTCAGGATGAAAACGAAATGCCGATTTCCGAATCGGTGGATAAACTCAGTGTACAAATAGCGTTGGTATGTCTTGTGTATCTTGCAACATTCCTTATTACCCACGGTATAACCGCCCTGCTTGCGGCGGTATCGGAAGGTCTTGCCAACACGGTATCGACCATTCTGTGGGGCTTCAATTTCATAATCGGTTCGGTAATAGCAATGCTTGTCCGCATGTGTATGAGCGGTCTGCGTTCGATGAAGGTTATGAAACTGCAGTATCAGAATAATTATCTGTTAAGCCGTATTTCGGGTCTTGCATTTGATGTTATGATAGTAACCGGAATTGCAAGTATAAACTTCAGCGACCTTAAAAACTACTGGGGTCTTTTCATTACTATGGCGGTGATGGGCGGAATTGTTACATTCGCATATCTCAGATATATGTGCAAAAAACTCTATCCCGATTATGAATATGAAGGATTTTTCTCTATGTACGGTATGCTAACAGGTACTATCAGCAGCGGCGTACTTCTGCTGCGAGAAATCGACCCCTCCTTCAAAACTCCTGCCGCAAATAATCTTATCACCGGCAGTTCCTTCGGTATAATCTTCGGTGCTCCGATGCTGGTGCTGATAAGTATCGCAGGTAAAGGCGGAATATATGTATGGATAGTATTTGCATTGGTTATTATCTATCTTGCTCTGCTGTTGCTCTTTATTTTCCTTGCAGGAAAGAAAATAAAGAAAAAATCGAATAGTCAGGCAAGATAATCGGAGGCGTAATTACTGTATGGGTCAAAAGGTAAATAAAAAGACCTCTGAAAATCCTCACGAAAAACATCGTGAAAGAATGAAGAACGAGTTTCTTGCTCACGGTTTTGATGATAAAACATCGCCCCATCGCGTATTGGAATTGCTTTTGTTTTACTGTGTTCCAAGGGTGGATACAAATCCTCTTGCTCACGAACTTATCAATAAATATAAGAATTTGTCGGGTGTGCTTGATGCGCCGGTTGAAGAACTTATACAGTTCAAGGGCATCACGCGTAACAATGTGGGGCTTCTTAAGATGGTGATGCCGATAGCGCGTATTTATCTTAAAGAAACCGAACTGGATGTCGATAGGCACTTCACCGATTATTCCAATATGTGCCGATATATCGTTGGTCGGTTTTCGGGACTTGTGCAGGAACACTTTGCCGTAATCTATCTGGATAATACCGGCAAAATGCTCGAGTTTCAGTTCCTCTCTCACGGCGGCTCAAATACCGTTACCGTTTCCAACAGGGATATAATATCAGGTGTTATAAAGTATAACGCTACCGCTGTTGTGGTGGCGCACAATCATCATAACAGTCTGCTTTTGCCAAGTGCACAGGATGTTGCCGCTACACAGCGCATAGCGATGGCTCTTGACGATATAGATGTTCGCCTTATAGATCACATTATTATAAATAAGAGCGACTATATTTCAATGGCGCAAAGCAGCGAATATAAATATATTTTCAATCAGGAGGACAAAAACTATGGGTACTGAATTTGTTGCAGCAGACCTTAATGTTGTGTTTGATGGTCAGGAATTGCCGAAGATATCATTTACCGGCAGTGAGGAAAACGGCATAACATTGTGCAAGGTTACATTCGATTGGGATAAGGCGATAAGCCCCAAACCGATAAGTATGAAATTTTCGCACGGTTGCGTTGATATCCATGCACACTGGGACCCGAATATCCGTCGTCAAACTTATGTTCCGTGGGGAAATTCAAAGGCATTTGAATCACGTCTTGCATCGTGGATGCCGCTCGAACAGTTTATTTCAAAAACCGGTAAAAACCGTTGCACAATAGCACTGTCCGATGTTAAAACTCCTATCAAATTTTCAAGCAACGTAGGTATGCCAAGTTTTTTAATGGATACCGAAATAACCTTCTTTACGTCGCTCATAAGTCCCATATCACATTACGAGGCAACACTGCGTCTTGATAAAAGAGACATAGCCTTCGATAAGGCTCTTATGGATGCTACCGAGTGGTATGCTTCATTCGGTTACGAAAATGATTTCATTCCCGAAGCGTGTTACGATTCGGTATATTCAACCTGGTATTCTTATATGCAGGATATCAAGGCAAAGGATGCACTTAAGGAATGTCGTGCCGCCAAAAAGGTTGGTATGGATACTATTATTGTTGATGACGGTTGGCAGAACAAGAAGATACTGCGTGATTATTCCAACTGCGGTGACTGGATTCCTGCCAAAAACCGTTTCCCCGATATGCGCGCCTTTGTTGATGAGGTACACGCTATCGGTATGAAGGCAATGCTGTGGTTCTCGGTTCCCTTTATGGGCTGGGATGCAGAAAACTTCAAGCGATTTGAGGGCAAATACCTTTATTCGCTTGATAATGTTCGTTGCAGCGTTCTTGACCCCCGCTATAAAGAAGTGCGTGAATTCCTTATCGAAAAATATGTAAAAGCCGTAAAGGAATGGGATTACGACGGACTTAAACTTGATTTTATTGACCGTTTCCGCTCTAACGGCGAGGTTAAGGATGGTATGGATTACACATCGGTTGAAGATGCAACCGAGGCACTTTTGCGTGAAGTTAATACTGCACTCCGTGCTGTTAAAAAGGATGTTCTTATCGAATTCCGTCAGCCCTATATGGGACCTGTAATTTCAACCTACGGAAATATGATTCGTGTCTGGGACTGTCCTGAAGATGCCCACACAAACCGCCTTGCGATCGCACACCTTAGACTTACTTCGGGTAAAACTGCCGTTCATTCCGATATGGTGGTCTGGAATTATGATGATACCGAAGAATCGGTTGCAACTCATCTTTATTCAACCCTTTTCTCTGTGCCGCAGATTTCGGTTCGTATGAATAATCTTTCAAAATCCCATAGACAGGTGCTTTCGGCATTCCTTAAATTCCGCAACGAACATAAGTCAACGCTTATGAAGGGCAGGTTCTCGGTTAAGCATTTCGAAGCGAACTATTCTTATACCGAGTCTTCTCTTAACGAGGAGAGAATAGCCGTTACAATGTCTTCTCCCATATTCAAACTCGATGCCGCTTATACCGATGATTATATGGTAAACCTTTCCGGTGAAGATGCGATTTTGCTCACAGGCGATACAACCGATGTGAAGTACGAGATATTTGACTGCACCGGCAAACGCCTTTGCAGACCGACAAAACTTAAAAAGACCGTAAATTCACTTAAGGTTCCCCATGCAGGAATAATACATATTATAAGATAAACTCCAAAACCCGCTTCACTTTGTGAGGCGGATTTTGGAGTTTGGTAGAAAATATTGACAGCAATAGGATAGCAGATGTATAATCATTTTATATTTTTATATTTGATCGGGAGGAGTATCACTGTGAAAAAGAAATTACTGAGCATAGTGGTTGCCGTAATGCTTGTTATTATTGTAATCAGTCCTTTAAGTATGGTTTCCCAAGCGGCTTTGCCCACCTGCTATCAACAGCGTGACAGCCGATGGGACTCTATAAAGTATGGTAACTGGACTCTTGGCGAATCGGGCTGCGGTATACTTTCTACTGTCAATGCGGTTAATTATCTTACGGGTAATTTTATTCATCCTACTGAACTTGCACAGTGGGGATACGATACTAATAATTTCAACGGCACCGGCGGTCAGGGCACTATGCGCTGGGGCTTTTACGGCAATGTAACCGCCGCATTTGGCGCAAAGTACGGCTTTTCGATTTCGGGATGTCAGTCGGGCTCGGTTACTTCAAGTGCTCTTATTAATCATCTTAAAAGCGGCGGCGCAGCAATAGTTCACGTTTATAACCATTTTATGGCACTTACCGGCTATAATGCATCTACAGGTCAGTATCTTGTTTACGATTCTGCTGCCGGTTCCCATCGTGGCACTACTGCTTCAAACTGTTGGCTTACTGCGGCTCAGCTTAACAGCAACTCGCTTAGCATTATCGATTGGTTTTGCCTTGTAACCGCTACGGGTTCTTCCACCGTTACACCTACACCTACACCTACACTTTATAATCTTAATGCCCGAGTTGAGGGTGGCGAGGGCATTGTGCATTTCGGTGAGGGTGCCACAAGTGCTCAAGTTGCGGCAGGCACTACCGTTTATTTCCAGACCACCCCTGCAGTGGGCTATAAGGTAAGCAAAATCGTGGTCGGCGGCACAGAGTGTACCGTTATAAACAACGGCGCCGATTCAGTATATACATTTACAATGCCACAGGGTAATTGCGATGTAAGGGTAACCTTCTCAAAAATCGCAGAGGCGGTCAGCGTAAGTAAATATTATAAAAATGAACTTATAGCCTCGGGATTTCCCGATAGCTATATCCCTATGCTTGCGGCACTTCACGAAAAGCATCCCAATTGGAATTTTATTCCGATGAATGTTACCGAACTTGATTCAAGATTTACTTGGGATTATGTAATAGGCCAGATGATGTCCTATCCTGCGAGAAACCTTGTTGTAAAGTCTACTTGGGCACCCAGCCCGTTTACAAGCCTAGGAGATGCCAACTATCTACCCTACCGTGATAACGAGGGTGCTACATACGATTCGGGTAGTTGGTATGCCGCAACCGAACCTGCTGTAAGGTATTTTATGGACCCCAGAAATTTTCTTAACGATACCGATTGCTTTATGTTCCTTGACTGGAAGTATAATGACACAGAAGTCGGATCGTAGCCATGTCGT
>JAZOBW010000189.1:0-16273 GCA_045596185.1 Acutalibacteraceae bacterium
GTGGGTCTTGGCAAACAGAAATTTTGCAACTCCGTCCTTGATTCTTACCTTCATTGTGTTCCAATCGCGTATATTGTGTATATAACAGTTCTCCAGAACATCACAGACAACCTCGTTAAGGCTGCTCATAAGTTCCTCCGACTCTTTTACATATACAAATCCCCTGGACACCACATCGGGTCCCGAAACCACCTCTCGGGTAAATCCGTCGATAGCAACCGTTATTACGATTATACCATCCTCTGCCAGATGTTTACGGTCGCGCAGAACTATACTGCCTACATCGCCGACTCCCAGACCGTCAACCAACACTCTGCCGGCACTTACCGTTTCGGTAGAAGATATACCATCCTTTGATACTTCGATAACGCTTCCGTTATTTGCCAGAAGAACATTCCTTTCGGGAATTCCCATCGCATAGGCAAGTTGTGCGTGTTTGTAAAGATGCTTTCGCTCTCCGTGCACAGGGATAAAATACTTCGGTTTCACAATACCCATCATCAGTTTAAGTTCTTCTTGACAGGCATGACCCGAAACATGAACATCGTACATCTTTTCATACACCACATTGGCGCCCCTGCGGATAAGTTCGTTTACCACCTTACTTACCAGTTTTTCATTACCCGGTATAGGAGTTGCCGAAATTATAAACACATCGCCGGGGATCACCTCCACCTGACGGTGGTCACTGAAGGCTATTCTGTGAAGTGCCGAAAGTTCTTCGCCCTGACTTCCCGTTGTTATCAAAACGATCTCGCCTAGTTGATAATTGTTTATCTCACTGATATCTATCATTACACCTTCGGGTATATTCAGATATCCAAGTTCGGAACTTACCGATACAACATTACTCATACTCCTGCCAGAAACTGCAACCTTGCGTTTGCAGATGGCAGCCTCGTCGATTATCTGCTGTATACGATGAATATTTGATGAAAATGTTGCAACCACTATTCTGTGGCCCTCTGCCTTTTTGAAAAGGTTTGAAAAGGAATCTCCCACTATTCTTTCGGAAGATGTAAAACCGGGGCGTTCGGCATTTGTAGAATCTGAAAGCAGAGCAAGAACACCCTGCTGACCAAGTTGTGCAAACCGTGCCATATCAATAACCTGATCATCAATGGGGGTGGTATCTATCTTAAAGTCTCCCGTCTGCACCACGGTACCTGCACCGCAGGTTATCGCAAAACCGACCGCATCGGGAATGGAATGGTTAACGTGGATAAATTCCACTTCGAACTTGCCCAGTTTTACCTTTTCCCCTGCATTTGTGGGATTCAGTTTTGCTTCGCCTAGCAGTTTATGCTCCTTGAGTTTACCCTCGATAAGGCCGATAGTAAGTCTGGTTGCGTATATCGGCACATTAAGGTTTCTAAGAAGATATGGGATAGCACCGATATGATCTTCATGACCATGGGTAACAAAAAGGCCCTTTATCTTATCTTTATTATCCAAGATGTATGAAAAATCCGGTATTACTATATCGATACCGGGGGTTTCCTCATCGGGGAAACTCATACCGCAATCAACCAGTATCATATCACCGTCATACTCATAAAGGGTGATATTCTTGCCTATCTCGCCCAGACCGCCAAGCGGAATAATACGAATCGGCTTTGCAGGTGCACGGTTTACCGATTTGCGCACCGAAGATGTATTAGAACGATTTGCAGATTTCTTTGCATCGTTACCCTTTGGTGTATACCGCCTTGTATTCTTGTGACTTGCCGAACCGCTCACAACGCTCTGTACAGCGTTTTTGGATACAGATGCCTTCTTTGATGCCTTAACCGGCGCTCCTTTCTTTTTTTGTTTTTGTTTTGTTTCATTCATTCTGTAATTTTTCCTCCGTAAATCATTACTTGATAATAATACTTAAATAAATTTCTCGCCACACTCAAACGGGAAATAATATGTCTTTTATACGAGAATATACCAGAATATAAAAACCCCAATATAATCATAAATATTTTATCCCTTTTGCGTTTTCATGTCAAGTATTATATTATATATATTATATTATTGCTATTTCGCTTCTTTTATAATCAAACGACAAAAAAATGAAGGCGGAAAAACCGCCTTCATTTGATTATTCTATAGAAATAACTTTATAACCTTCGGCCTCTACCACATCTTTCAGAACGCTGTTTTCAACATCGGCAGACATTGTTACAACCGCAGTTGCACTTTCATGGCTGACGACTGCCTGCTCCACACCGCCGATGTCTTCAAGAGCTTTTTGAACATGTGCCGAACAGTGACCGCACATCATACCTTCGATTTTCATCGTTTTTTTCATTTTCTGTGTCTCCTTATCCTTCGGTTTAACCGATTTACTTTTGAAAAAATTAAGTCTAAGCGCATTTGTAACAACGCAGAAACTGGATAAACTCATCGCCGCTGCAGCAAACATAGGGTTGAGTTGCAAACCGAATATCGGTATCAGAACACCTGCCGCTATCGGGATACCCACCGTGTTATAAACAAATGCCCAGAATAGATTTTCCCTTATATTTCTGAGTGTTTTTCGACTCAACGAAATTGCATCTACAGCGGCAGTAAGATTACTCTTCACCAGCACCACATCAGCCGCCTCGATCGCTATATCTGTACCTGCGCCTATTGCAATACCAGTATCAGCTGCGGTAAGTGCAGGTGCATCGTTTATGCCGTCGCCAATCATTGCAATATCCGCATTTTTACGCAGTTCTACTATCTTTGCCACCTTATCTTCGGGCAGCATATCGGAGTAAACGGTTTTAATGCCAACATTTTCGGCTACCGCCCTTGCCGTTCGCCCGTTATCACCCGTAAGCATAACGACATTAAGACCCATCTTTTTCATTTCGGAAATAGCGTTTATGCTATCCTCACGAACGGTATCACACACGGCAATTATTCCTATAAGTTCACCCTCTTTTATGAAATAAAGAGGGGTTTTCCCTTTTTCGGCAAGAGTGTTTGCTATAGATACCTTTTCTTGGTTTAAGTTGCCGTATTTTGCGGCAATTTCACCGTTACCACCGTAAATCCTGAAACCATCTATAACGGCGGTAACTCCGCTGCCTGTGAATCCTTCAAAATCTTTTGCCCGACCCGATGGTATATCAAGTTCTTCCGCCTTTGCAACCACCGCCCTTGCAAGAGGATGTTCACTGTTTCTTTCAAGCGTTGCAGCAAAATACAGTAGTTGCTTTTCATCTATGTCAAACGGTATTATATCGGTAACTTCAGGTGTACCGTTAGTTACGGTGCCTGTTTTATCCAAAACAACGGTCTTTATTCTGCCTGACTGCTCAAGTGCAGCTGCAGTTTTATAAAAAATTCCATATTTAGCACCCACACCGCTGCCCACCATAACGGCAACAGGTGGTGCAAGACCCAGTGCGCAGGGACAACTTATAACCAACACCGAAATGCCCCTAGCAAGGGCAAAACCCAAATCCTGACCCACTAACAGCCATACGATGACAGCAACTGTAGCAATCGCAATAACTACGGGAACAAATATCCCTGATACCTTATCGGCAAGTTTAGCAACGGGTGCCTTGGTTGCAGCGGTATCACTTACCATCTGTATCATACGGGAAAGTGCACTCTCGCCCTCGGTACGCAAAACTTTACACTTCATAAAACCCGAAAGATTTACGGTTGCCTGAGATACAGTATCATTTACGGATTTATCCACAGGTATACTTTCACCCGTAAGGGCGGATTCATCAACAGCACAATGGCCCTCTATTACTACGGAATCAGCAGGAATACTGTCTCCCGAACGGATAACAAAAATATCACCCACCGCAAGGTCTGCAGCATTTATCGTGACCTCTTTCCCGTCACGGATAACATTAGCAGTCTTGGGGGCCAATTCCATAAGCGATTTTACGGCATCACCTGCCTTGCCACGAGAATATGCCTCCAGATATTTACCCATTGTTATAAGGGTAAGTATCATTGCTGCCGATTCAAAATACAGTTCGTGCAGATAGTGAAATGTAGTGGTGATATCACCCATCAATGCGGCATGGCTCATCGCGAAAAGCACATAGCAACTATACCCAAAAGCGGCAACTGCACCAAGACTTACAAGGGTATCCATATTAGGCGCACGGTGAATAAGTGCCTTGAAACCGCTTATAAAAAATCGTCGATTTATCACCATTACGATACCTGTAAGCAAAAGTTGCAAAAGCCCTATCGCAATGGGATTTTCAGCGAGAATATCGGGAAGATACCATCCCCACATCGTATGCCCCATAGAGATATACATAAGCACAACGAGAAATACCGAAGATGAAACAAATCTTTTGATAAGCGGCGCGGTGGTTCTATCGGTATCACGGGGCTTTTCTGCCTTTTTGTCCACTATAAACGAGGCGGTATAACCTGCGGCTTCAACAGCCGAAACGATAGTTTCGGGAGAAGCATTTCCCCTGACGGTCATAGAATCGGTCATAAGACTTACAACACATTCCTCTACCCCGTCAAGCGCCGAAACGGCCTTTTCAACACGGGCACTGCAGGCAGCGCAACTCATACCGGTAACCTTAAATTTATGCATACTTCACCCTCTTTTTGTTATTTTAGCGGCAGAAAACCACTTTTTATGTATTATAACACACAGTTCTGTTTTTTTCAATAAAAATAGTAAGCAACGGCTAACTTGCGATGCAGAAAACGACCGTCGGGCATATAAACCGACGGTCGCAAGTGGCACTATTTATGATTTTTCACAAGTCCAATCGCCTTGGAAATCTCCATTACAACAAGCGGAACAAGGATAAGTCCGACACCGAACAGATACATTTGCCATGGCAGGAATACGAGACCAAACGCTGTTTTTGCAGGAGTGAAAAGAACCAGCGAAACGAGCACTGCAGATGCAAGTGTGGCCCAGTTAAGTTTACGGTTTGTAAAAGGACCGATTTTGAAAAGCGAGTGGTCACTGCGCATATTGAATGCCTGAATGACCTGAGAAAATGCCAATACCATAAAGGCAAGTGTACGGCCGCCCTCAAGTGTACCGGTTACATTTTCTCCTACCCTAAAGCCGATGAGAGCAAGTGCAGCAAACATAATTCCCTGCAGCACTATGCGTATACCCAGTCCGTGAGCAAATATACCCTCGTTCTTGGGCTTGGGTCTGCGGTCCATAATATCCGATTCTACCGACTCCATACCCAGCGCTATTGCCGGAAGTGAATCGGTTACAAGATTTATCCATAAAAGTTGCATTGAAAGCAACGGCGTTTTATGCCATAAAAGCATTGCGACAAACACGGCGATAACTTCACCGATATTTGTACCGAGCAGGAATGCGACCACCTTTTTTATATTGGCATATATTCCGCGACCTTCCCGTACGGCATCGACTATGGTAGCAAAGTTGTCGTCGGTGAGCGTCATATCGGCAGCGCCTTTGGCAACATCGGTACCTGTGATACCCATAGCGCATCCTATATCGGCGGCTTTCAGTGCAGGAGCATCGTTGACACCGTCACCTGTCATAGATACGACCTGACCTTTACGCTGCCAGGCCTTCACGATACGAATCTTGTTTTCGGGAGACACACGGGCATAAACCGAGATGTTTTCAACCTGTTCATCCAGTTCGCTATCGGTCATTTTATCAAGTTCAGAACCGGTGATGGCGCGGTCGCCTTCAAGCATTATTCCAAGTTCCTTTGCAATAGCAGAGGCGGTAACAACATGGTCGCCGGTAATCATAACCGGTTTGATACCTGCCCTTCGGCAAACGGCAACTGCCTCTTTCGCTTCGGGACGCGGTGGATCGATCATACCTACAAGTCCCATAAATGTAAGTCCGTTTTCAAGTTCTTCTGAAGTAGGATTTTCGGGGACGGTATCAATCTCCTTATAGGCTACCGCAAGAACACGAAGCGCATTTTCGCTCATAGAATCGGTCATTTTTCTTGCGGCTTGTATATCCCCTGCCGTGCATCGGGTTGCCATCATATCAAATGCACCCTTAACAATAACGATGTTCTTACCATCAATTTTATTTACGGTGCTCATCAATTTACGGTCGGAATCAAAAGGAATTCCTGCAACTCTGGGATAACGCTTATTAAGTTCTTCTTTTGAATTTCCGTTTTTATACGACGCAAGAATTATCGCCGTTTCGGTGGGGTCCCCAATATGCTGTTCCTCGTCACCGTTAAAGACAACAGAACCGTCACAGCAAAGCGTACCGTACATAAGAAGTTTCTTAACAGCGTCACTGTTATTGTTGCTGATGTTTTCGCTTTCGGAGTTGCCGTCAACATAAGCCTTCGTAAGTGTCATACGGTTTTGGGTAAGTGTACCGGTCTTATCGGAACATATAACCGAAGCACCGCCCAAAGTCTCAACAGCAGGCAGTTTACGGATAAGGGCGTTCTTTTTAACCATTCGCTGAACGCCTATAGAAAGAACGATGGTAACTATAGCAGGTAATCCCTCCGGAATAGCAGATACCGCAAGGGAAACAGCGGTCATAAAAATTTCAAGAACGGGTATGCCGTTTATAATTCCTACAACAAAAATAACTGCACAGGCGGCAAGTGCCAGAAAGCCCAGATATTTTCCCAGTTGTGCAAGTTTCTGCTGCAACGGGGTCTGACCTTCTCCTTCATTATCAAGAAGATTTGCTATTTTACCCATTTCGGTATTCATACCGGTAGCAGTAACAACAGCGGTTGCTGTACCATAGGTAACTGAACATCCGGAATACACCATATTATGACGGTCGCCCAAAGGCGCATTTTCCGCCACATCCGCCGCATAATCCTTTTCAGATGGCACCGATTCACCGGTAAGCGCCGATTCTTCGGACTTAAAGCTTACACTGTGCAAAAGCCTTGCGTCGGCAGGTATAAAGTCGCCTGCCTCAAGCAGAATAATATCACCAGGCACAAGTTCTGTCGCATCAATTATCTTTTCAGTACCGTCTCTGATAACGCGGGCGTGCGGCGCAGACATACTCTTAAGCGCATCCAATGCTTTTTCTGCCTTACCTTCCTGATACACTCCCATTACAGCGTTAAGTATGACAATAAGAACGATAAGAGCCGGTTCGAACAGTTCGCCCCAATTTTTCTCCACACACACCACAATAAAGGAAATTACCGCTGCGGCTATAAGGATAAGTATCATCGCATCCTTAAACTGATCGAGGAAACGCTGCAAAAGTGTTTTTTTCTTCTTCTCGCTCAGTTTATTCGCTCCGTACTTCTCTTTGCGCCTTTCGACCTCCATGCTGCCGAGACCACTTTGTTTATCGGTATTTAATTGGCTCAAAAGTTCCGTTGTTTTTTGACTGTAGGGTGTCAATTTCCGTTCCTCCGTTTTGTTTTGAATATTTCACAATACTATATAAAAACTACCGTATTTATAATATACCAAATTTTCGTAAATACCTTTAATAAAAAATTAATTTTATGTTAAATAGCCCAAAATTTTACAGTGTCCGTTAAATGCAATTATACTATAACAACCGTGTCAGAGAACTACCATAGGGGATTTTATATGTCAAGAGAATACCATCACATTTAGACTTCGAAATTTGAAACCTGAGTTTTTTTCTGTGTAAGTACTAAAACTGCTCTCGGTATTGTCTGCATCTCTACAACCGCTTAAGTATAAAGAAAAAACCAAAAGCATTGTTAAACTTAAATCAAATATTCTTTTCGTATATAACATGCAAATATTGCCTATAAAAAATTATATTCTAATATACAGTGAAAATCAAGAACATATAATACGACAAATCTTAATAAAAGATTTTTTAATTAGTACAGAATATGTCCACTTCAACTGATATTATTAAAGGATGAAAATATATGCTTTATAATTTTGGTGAAATTTAGTGGAAAAAGTCCTCTTTGAAAATCTGTAATACATTTAGGCTCGGTAAAATCACTTGAATTTCAAGAAGTTTTAGAATAAAAAATATCTCAAACCCGCATAAACACTGGGTTTGAGAGATGATGGTGCGGGTAGCAGGACTTGAACCTGTATGAGATTGCTCTCACTAGAACCTGAATCTAGCGCGTCTGCCTATTCCGCCATACCCGCAAATATGAAGTAATAAGTAATAGTGAAAAAGTATTCGGTTTCTTATTACTTATTTATTGACCTCTAAATTTTACACGGCGTGATCAACCGAGGTGGGCAACTAAGCCAATCCACAAGCCTTGGTTTTTTCACGGTAGGCAAAACCGAGGCGGAGTTTACTTTTCAGATAAATCTTACTTTCAACTTAACCACACAAAAAAGCCGCTTTTCTGCGGTTTTGCTACAGCGTATATCGGCTACTGCAGCACGGTTGATTATATCATATTGTGTTTATCGTTGTCAAGGCTTTTTCGCATAAAAAAGCAATTACATACACAAAGATTTCGTTTTACGCCCTTCGCTTTAGTTTCCGCAAAAATATTTTTTGATCAGTGCTTATGCGATAACTTTCGATTGCCTTGCCGATAGTCTTGTTGTGCACAAAATCGGATAGTAGGTTTTCGGTAAGATAAGGTAAAATATTTTCGTACTGTTTGGCAAGTGCAGTTGCAAAATACCATGCGATCATCATATTTACATAGTATTCCTCGGACATAATGGAAGCCACCTTATCGGAGTGACAACGATCGTAATCACGGTCGAGAAAATGCACCATAAGCATAAGAATACCAAAACGCACAGTGTATGTATGTTCCGAACTCAACCAACGGTCGATATCTGCGGACAACCTTTCCTTGTTCTTTGCAAAACACTTTGGACGCATTGAATCGCAGGTGGACCAATTATTTACATAAGGCAAGAAAATATCCAGTTGTGAAATACATTCATCATAGTCTGCCGTTTCACAAATGATAAATGAGTGTAATGCGTTTTCTTCAAGGTATCTATGCGGCAACTGTAACAAAAATTCCTGCGCCGTACCAGCCTTGATAAGTTCCTTTGCATACGAGCGAAGTTCGGGTATACGAACACCGATGATACTGTTGCTATCGATATTCGGTATCAATTTTGCCGTAAAGTCACGGTATGAAACATCCCGCATTTCAAAAAGTCTTTTTATTACCGTGTTTTCCAATTTACTTTTTTCCGTTCAAAAAATCACGTGGATCCATACCGTATATCTGAACGACCTCAAGTTGATCCGATTCCAGCAGGTCGGTCACGGTGACTAAACGACCACCATCGGAATCAAGATCGTACCCCATATGTTCCCAAGCGCACCAGATAAGGTGCGCACACTGAAGGCCATAGTTTGGTCTATTGGGATCGTATACTTTTGGACCTACTATTCCTGCAAGTGGGTTATATGGTACACCTTTAAGCGTTTGATTTGCGTATTCAACGACCTGTTTTTGCATCTGCGGTGTAACATTTTTTATACGCAGTACCGCAAAATTAGAATACTTACGCCAATAGATCGTATCGGCAGTGCCGGAAGGAGTGCCGAGTTTTTCACTTTGCAATACCCGACCGTCACCAACATAAAGGGCGGCGTGACCGTGGCGCCAACCAATGCTGTGGGTGGACAGCGTGACAAGTATATCGCCCTTTTGAAGGTCGGCAAAAGAGGGCGTTCTACCCTCTCTGAGAACATCCTCGCGAGTAAACCAGCCAATCAGTTCTGAACACTCGACTTCAGGAGGATTGAACATCTTTTCCTGCGCCTTTAGAACATCCTTGAACTTGTCCTTCTTTATAAGTTTATCCACAGCCGATTTCCCGAGCCCCGTCTGCAAAAAGATAGTTTCATAATCGGTATCTTCACTCAGTTGCACCATATCGTAATCGGGGACAAACTGCGGTGTTCGGTGCGCCCAATAGCGTTGAAGAAGATAATATGCAAAAACAAATGCCGAAAGAAGCAAAAAAATTATAACCACCGTTAAAACGCACCTTTTAAGCAACCTCCTCTTCACCGAAAACACCTCCTGCAAATATAAATATTATACATATTAACAAATACTATACCACAAATATTTTGCGGTTGCAACTTTTATAGACAAATATTGAGTCAAAACCAAAAAGCCCGTTTTAACTAACGGGCTTTTTTGGGGGAAATCTTGAATTATCTCATTTTTTCTTTGCATCGCTATTCAACTGTTTGAAACCGGTTTTTCTTATCTTAGCAGTTTTACGAAAACTGAGACGTGAACACATCATTATTATTATTTCTGCAGGAATACCGACAATGAAAAGTTGCCAAAGACAAGGCCCAAACGCCAAAAAAGTAACAAACAATGCAAACAGAAGTGTCCATACAAGCAGGGAGACAATAAGGTAATTTCGATGTTGCTTAAACCATATTGAATTGAATATAAGCCATATAACAAACGAAATCGGCACGGCATAGGCAAAACAGAGCCAGTGGGCGGTAGCATCGGGAATCGCCATATCGATAACAGCAAAAACTATCGTTGCAGCCAACCACACCAATATTACCGATATTCCGGTAATAAGGCCGCGGTTTTTAATCCTTCGCGCCTTATTTTCCTTTTGTATGGCAATTTGTGTTTCGGTGTAATCTACAGTATGTTCCGCCCTTACAAGATAATCAAGGGGCACCCCAAAAAGATCGGCTATGTTGGTAAGTACGCCGATATCGGGTATAGATTCTCCCCTTTCCCACTTTGAAACGGCCTTATCCGAATAGTTAAGTTTTTGAGCAAGTTCTATCTGAGTCATTGAATTCTGCAAACGCAGTTCAGAAATATTTTTTGCAATTATTGACTTGATTTCGTTCATTTTTTCACCTCTATTATTGCGAAAAATCGACTCTACAGCAAATTCTACCGTAAATTCTACCGGTAGAAACGATTTGTTTTTCTTTTCTACAAGTTTATTTTACACGATAAAATACCCTTTTGTCAATAGCGTTGAAGTCTCTCCCGATATTTTTCCATTCTACCGCTTCTGTTTTCTACGTCAAAAACATTAACCTTTCGATCTGATCTTCCTTTTTATAACATTATTTGTTTTTTTGAATACTGAACACTTGAAAAGCAGTGAAAAAAATAGTATAATAGATGATGTATTCTTATGCTTTTTTCTCCAATAATAAATTCGGAGGGAAAGCAATGGATAATAACAATAAAAAAATTGATGGGGACTCCCGTCTTGAACAAATCAAAGAACTCGGTTCGGTATCGGCTATAAACGGCAAACACAATATTCACTGCCTTACCATTATCGGGGAAATTGAAGGACATAATGTGCTGCCTGAGCAGAGCAAAACCACAAAATACGAGCACATAATTCCTCAACTTGTTGCCATAGAGCAAAGCGAGGAAATAGAAGGCCTTATGATAATTCTTAACACCGTGGGCGGAGATGTAGAGGCAGGACTTGCAATAGCGGAACTTATTTCCGGTATGAAAAAGCCTACCGTAACCTTTGTTCTGGGCGGCGGACATTCTATCGGCGTTCCACTTGCGGTTGCCGCTAAAAAATCTTTTATCGCACCGTCTGCTACGATGACCATTCATCCCGTGAGAATGAACGGTCTTGTAATCGGTGTTCCGCAGATGATGAATCATTTTCAGCGTATGCAGCAGCGCATTACCGATTTTGTGGTACGGAACTCATCAATAAGCAATCAGCGTTTTACGGAACTTATGATGAACACCGGAGAGATGGTTACCGATGTAGGCACCACACTCAACGGTGAACAGGCTGTAGAAGAAGGGCTTATTGGAAAACTCGGCTGCCTTAACGATGTAGTCCAATGTCTTTATGATATGATAGAAAATAATGATGTCTGCCGCTGATGCGGCAGACACGATAAACCGGAGTGTGAAATAATGGCAACAAAAAAGAAAACTAAAAGGACGACAACCGCAAAGACTTCCCGCCAGAATCCGTCACAACAGATATATCCCGTTATCTGGTTTGCAGTGGCGATATTTCTTATGTGCGTAGTCTTTATAAAAGGACAAAATGTCTGGACTGCTATACATAACTTTATGTTCGGTATTTTCGGAGTTATGGCATACATTTATCCATTCCTGCTGGGTGTCGTTGCCGTGCTCTACGCTATGAATAAGACCGGCGGTTCTATGAATGCAAAGGTTATCGAAACGGTCGTAATCGCGATACTTGTTGGAACAGCCATAGATATATTTGCTCTTTACAACGAGAATCTGACATTCGGAAAACACCTTGCCGCCGCATATACCGCAGGACCAAAACTGCAAAACGGCGGTTTCCTGGGTGCGCTTATCGGACATCCCATCTGTGCAGCATTCGGAAAAACAGGCGCCGCTATCACAATTATTCTTTTGATTTTTGTATTTGTTATGATTGCAACCGGCACCACACTTATTGCATTCTTCAAGGCCCTTAAAAAACCCGTTCAGGCTGTATCTGAACAGGCAGAACAGGCATATATTGCCCGTGCACAACGCGAAAAGGAAAATTCTGAAAATGAAGACAACGATAAAACCAAGATAAAGAAAAAACAACTTAAGGTAATAAAGGGTTTCAATGTTGATGTTCCTGTTGACGAATCGGAGCATAATCCCGAAAACAGAACCGAAGGACTTGATGAAAAGCAACGCAAGGTTGTTGATACATACTACGACAACGATGAAGCCAAACCCGAAACCTACGGCAACGACATTCCCGAAGGTGCAGATGACCGCGAGGTTATTCAGAACGCACTTGATGTTGCTGAAACCGAATCCGAACAGACAAATGAACCTGAAAAGATAAAAATCGACTGTGAAAACGAAACGGCAAAGTTTACCGATGATGTTGCAGAAGAGGAAAAGCGTTCGCTTATAAATTACGCCTATCCCCCTACTTCCCTTCTTTCAGCGCCCTCACCCAATTCCAAGCCAATGAGTGCAAACGAAGCCGCCGCAACTGGTGAAAGATTGGTCGAAGTACTAAGAAGCTTCGGTGTCGAGACAAAGATAATCGATATCAGCCACGGTCCTACCGTTACACGCTATGAACTTCAACCCTGCACCGGCGTTAAGATAAGCAAGATCACAAATCTTGCCAACGATATTGCCCTTAACCTTGCCGCTTCTGGTGTAAGAATAGAAGCCCCCATTCCGAACAAGGCAGCAGTGGGTATTGAAGTGCCAAATTCTTCCAGTGCAATAGTAAGCGTTCGCGAAATTATAGAATCCTCTAATTTCACAGCATCTAAAAGCAAGTTGACGGTTGCTCTGGGTCGGGATATTGCCGGGAACATCATCACAACAGATATTGCAAAAATGCCGCACGGACTTATAGCCGGTGCTACGGGTTCAGGTAAATCGGTATGTATAAACTCGATTATTATGAGCATACTTTACAAAGCAAACCCGAAAGAGGTTAAACTGCTGATGATCGACCCTAAAGTGGTTGAACTGGGCGTTTATAACGGAATTCCACACCTGCTTGTTCCCGTTGTTACCGATCCGAAAAAAGCTTCGGGTGCACTGGGATGGGCTGTCAGCGAAATGGAGCAGCGTTATGCCAAATTTGCCGACAGAGGTGTACGTGATCTTGAAGGCTACAATCGTCTAGTCGATACTTTGATAGATGAGCCGGAGGTTGAAAAACTTCCCCATATAGTAATAATTATCGACGAACTTGCCGATCTTATGATGACCGCCGGTAAAGAGGTTGAAAACTCCATCAGCCGAATAACCGCCAAGGCAAGAGCCGCAGGTATCCATCTTCTTATTGCAACCCAGCGTCCCTCGGTTGATGTTATTACCGGTGTTATTAAATCAAATATACCCACTCGTATAGCATTTGCAGTTTCTTCCCAGGTTGACAGCCGCACGATTCTCGACGCCGCAGGTGCCGAAAAACTTCTGGGTAAAGGCGATATGCTTTTCAATCCTATGGGCAGCACAAAACCCAATCGTATTCAAGGTTGTTTCGTAAGCGAAGCAGAGGTTGAAAGGGTTGTAAACTTTATAAAATCGGGTGGAAACGCCGAATACGATGATAACATTATGGTTGAAATCGAACGGCAAGCCGCTATTGAAAAGAGCAAGAAGAGTGGCCTTCCAGAAGATGCCCCCGATGCAGACCCGATGTTAGAGGAAGCAATCAAGGTGGTCGTTGAGATGGGACAGGCTTCTACCTCCCTTCTGCAAAGGCGCCTTAAACTTGGCTATGCAAGAGCGGCACGTATCGTTGACGAGATGGAGGCCCGAGGAATCGTAGGCCCGTACGAGGGTGCAAAACCGCGCAAAGTACTCATCACAAAAGAACAACTTATGGAGCGTGAAGCCGGTGAGGAATAATTGACTCTCCGTAAAATAAAACAAGCAACAACCATCATTCTGCTTATTCTTGCCGCCTTGTTCTGCATTATCCTGCTTCTGCTGTCTTTCGATAATGAAAAGAACATCTCATCCTGGGATAATATCTATCGTTCATTGGGACTTAAATCCGAAAAGGCGCTCAGCGATGACTTTATACGGATAATTGATGTGGATCAGGGCGACAGCATCTTGATATCAAGTAACGGCAGTAATCTTCTTATGGATACGGGACCGCCCAAAAGTGCATCAATCCTTTGTTCACATCTTCAGTCAAATAATATTGAAGATATCGATGCCTTACTGCTCACCCATTTTCACAGCGACCATATCGGTGGTGCAGATAAGATAAGTGAAAGATTTTCCATTGATACACTTATTCTCCCCGATTTTGCAAAGACCGATGAGGACACCGAACCTGTTGCTGTACTTCGCAATCGCGTACTCGAAGATAACGGAACTGTATTTACAGGCGTTCAGGGAATGTGTATTGATGTAGGTGATTTTGAAATCACCGTATTGGCCTATTACAAAGACCTGAAAACCGAAAATGCCAGATGTATGATAACTATGGCGCGTTATGATGATAAAAAATTTCTTTTTATGTCGGATGCCACCAAGGGTGCAGAAAAACTGCTTTTGAAGGAAAATCTTAATTTAGAATGTGATGTTATCAAGATTGGTCATCACGGCAGCGGCACCTCTACCAGCAAGGAACTGCTTGAACAATCCGATCCTGAATATGCCGTTATTTCCTGTGGACTGGGTAACAGTTTCCTACATCCTCACGAAGATACGGTAACCCTTTTGGAAGAAGCCGGTATTGAACTGTACCGCACCGATCTTCACGGTAATGTAAGTTTTTATATCACCGAAAACGGTATCGAGGTTGTAACCCAAGAAAAATATTGAATTAAGGCGACTCTACAGATGATAGAGTCTCCTTTTCTACTCCCTACACAACAGTTTTTCAGCAAAGTAGAAAGAGAATTTCGGCTTGTAGGGTGACTTTATTACAAACCATATATATAATTGCTGATATAAAGTTTTTGTTAAGGAGAACATTATGGAAAAATCATTTATATTATCGTGCGAATCAACCGTGGATCTCCCCTATTCACATATCGAAGAAAGAGGATTATCACTTATATTTTATACCTATGCTGTTGCAGGTAAAGAATATATCGACGATATGGGCAGAGACCCCAATGCCCTTCCGCAGTTCTATGAATTTATGAGGGGCGCCGACCTGCCATCTACATCGCAGATAAATTACTACCGCTACTATGATTATTTTAAGGGATTATTAGAAAAAAGCGATGTATTGCATCTGGCGTTCAGTTCGGGACTTACACCCTCCGCCAATAATGCAAAAAGTGCTGCAGATGATCTGCGCAAGGAATTTCCCGACCGCAAGATAATAGTTATAGATACACTTTGTGCATCATCGGGATACGGTCTGTTCACCGACCTTGCTGCCGATATGTGGGAATCGGGCTGTACTATCGAGGAACTTGCTGAATGGGCAGACACACAACGCCATAATATACACCATCATTTCTATTGCACCGACCTTAAACATCTGAGAAGAAGCGGCAGGGTTTCGGGTGTTGCCGCCACCGCTGCAGCGGTTCTGGGTATATGCCCTCTTATGCATCTTAACAAAGACGGTAAGATTATCGCACACAGCAAGGTGCGCGGTAAAAAAAGTGCCATAAACGCCACCGTGCAAAAGATGATGAAGTTTGCTACAGATGGCAAAGATTATAACGGTAAATGCTATATAAGTCACGCTAACTGTGAAGAAGAAGCCCTGCAGACAAAGGAATGTATACTTCAGAACTTCCCCAGTGTAAAATGTGTAGATATCTACGATATTGGTACAATAATTGCATCCCACTGTGGACCCGGTACCGTGGCGATATATTTCACCGGTTGTCCAAGAGAAGAATAATTTATAAAAAATCCTTCGAAAGAGGGATTTTTTTATTGAA
>JAZOBW010000190.1:0-5083 GCA_045596185.1 Acutalibacteraceae bacterium
CACTGGATTTTGATGCCGTTATGGAAAGATATTCCATATACATTTCATGGCTTAGCAATCTGTATGTAAATACTATGAATCTTATACATTATATGCACGATAAGTATGCATACGAAAAGACGCAGATGGCACTTCACGATACCGATGTTGAGCGTCTTATGGCATTCGGTATCGCAGGGCTTTCGGTCGTTACAGATTCGCTCAGTGCCGTTAAATATGCCGATGTACACCCGATTAAGGACGAACTCAGATATATTGTGGACTTCACCACCGTGGGTGATTTCCCCAAGTACGGCAACGATGATGACCGTGTTGACCTTATTGCACGTGACCTTACACATCAGGTGATAACCGAACTTCGCAAAACACCTACCTACCGCAACGCCGTACACACCCTTTCGGTTCTTACAATAACATCAAATGTTATGTACGGCAAACATACCGGTGCCACTCCTGACGGAAGAGCCGCTGGCACACCCTTTGCCCCAGGTGCAAATCCCATGCACAACCGCGAAGAAAACGGCGCTTTAGCATCGCTTAACTCGGTAGCCAAAATACGCTACGATGACTGCCGAGACGGTATTTCAAATACATTTTCTATCACCCCCGATGCACTTGGAAAGACCGATGATGAGCGCACTTGCAATCTTGTATCCATTCTGGACGGATATTTCAGCAAAAAGGCCCACCACATCAACATAAATGTATTAAACCGCGAAACTCTTATCAAAGCATACGAAAGTCCCGAAGAATATCCGAATCTGACCATTCGTGTTTCGGGTTACGCGGTAAATTTCAACAAGTTATCTCGAGAACAACAGCGTGAGGTTATAAGCCGAACCTTTCACGAAGCAATATGAGTATCGGAAAAATACATTCTGTTCAGAGTCTTGGAACGGTGGACGGACCGGGCGTTCGTTTTGTCGTTTTTCTTCAGGGTTGCCCGTTAAGGTGCAAATGTTGCCACAACCCCGATACCTGGGATATTACGGGCGGCACCGCATACACCCCCGAAGAAATAGTACAGAAAGCAGTCCGCTACAAGGAGTATTTCGGCACCGAAGGCGGTATCACCCTTTCGGGCGGAGAACCGCTTTTACAAGCCAATTTTGTAAGAGATGTCTTCGCCCTTTGCCAAAAGGAAAATATAAACACCTGCCTTGACACATCGGGTTACATATTAAATGATGCTATCAAGAAAATGTTGTCTTTCACCGACAGGGTACTGCTTGATATCAAATACACCGATGACTCCCTTTACAGGGAAAATGTCGGCTGTGGTCTTGATACGGTTATCAATTTTCTTGACTATCTGAATGAGCAAAATATCCCCGTTACCTTGCGACAGGTAATCATTCCTACCATAAATGACAACACGGAGAATATAAAAGGTCTAAAACGGATCGCCGGTGAACATCCTTGTGTTGACAAGGTGGAACTGCTGCCTTTCAAAAAGATTTGTCAAACCAAATACGACAGTATGGGTATCCACTTCCCGTTCGGACACCTACCTGCAGCAGATTCCGATACTATGAACAAATTAAATAATATTTTATAAATACTCGGTTATAAACCGATTATATAAAAGGAGATGTTTTTATGGCAACATTTGAAGAACTTATGCAACAGTATGTGAACAGTGATTATGAGGTACTTTTGTCCTTGGCAAAAGAGGCCGTAAACCACCTTTTACCTGTATGCAAGAAAGTGGACCCAGAAAATGAAGGATGCTTTATGCTAAGTTCCATCATTCTCAGCGCTATCGGTGCAGACGGAGTTCTTACCGCACTTGAGAAGAAACTTCTTAAAGATGCGCTGGGACTGGAAGAAGAAAACATTCAGGGATTCATCGATATGTATGATGCAAAAATGGTGGAACTTACCGACCAATTCTGCGATAACATAAACGATGATATTAAGGCAGATACAATTATGCTGGTAACTATATTTGCCGCTGTTGATGAAAAGATTTCAAAAGAAGAAACAGCATTTATCAAAAAATTATTCGCATAGTTAAAATGAAAAATTGCACCGTGTTTTCACGGTGCAATTTTTTTACTTTATAACCGGTAGTTCTGTCATTCTTAGTTTTGCACAACCATACGGATAAAGTTCTATTTTCTGTTGATCTGAAATCGGTTCTAAAGATTTCGGCGTTTTTGCACATACCGTGTCATAGCCGTACTCAAAACCCCAATCTATCTTTCGGGCGTTTGCCGTAACCGTTATCGGAGGATTAGACACAGAAAACGGCATATCACCTATCGGATGGTAATTTACCGACAGTTTGTTACCGCAATACGCATAGTTCCAGTCAGATTTCGGGATATATTCATAATCGCAATATGGGAACTTTCTTTCAACGCCGTTGCTTACATATTCAATAATCTTCTTTTCAAAATCAATCGGCACAGAGAAAATAAACGAGCCGCATCTTACCGCATTCAAATTATTGGGTCTTGTCTTAAAATACGGGGTTGTTTTAAATTCAAGATTGATTTCGGTATTACCTGCTTTAATTTCTAACGGAATTTCACCCGGATTTGCCGTCTTGCCGTTAATTTCAATATTTTCTGCAAAGGACGGAACACGGATTATAAAATTAAAATCCTTTTTAGCATCAATTACATACCTTGCGCTGTTTTCAAAAGGATAGTTAGTCTCCACTTTTATACTGATTTCATCGGTATTAAGCTCGGTAGGAAGCATAACGGAATTTATAACAGTATTATCCTTATGCATAAATGCAGACAGTGCAAATTTAGGCCATCCTTGATTAAAATTAGCGGTGCAACAACCGTAGTTAGGCTCCAAACCAAACAGATGTGCCTGATCTCTGTTTGTACCAAATAAAGGTCTGCCTCTGAATCTTTGACAAGCAATCTGATTGCTCATCTGTACATACTGATGTGTCCACATATCATCGCTGATAGTGGCAGGTAGAGCATTAAATGCAAGTACCTCGAGACGCTCTGCCCATTTTGCATCGCCTGTATAGGCATACAAAAGTTCGTATGAATACATTTGTTCAACAATAGCGCAAAGTTCTGTGCCTTGTATGGGGCTGACACCCGACAGACACTCATCACCCGTAAAGCTTTCGTATACAGTACCGTTATACTTATCAAGTATTCCTCGCAGATACTCTGCATTATCGCTATACTCTTCTCCAAGCAAATCACAGCTTACGGCTTCGGTTTTGAGCATCATGGTCATATTAACAATATGAGTATTAAACTCCCAATTATATAACGGTGTTTTCCAAGTTTCGATAAAACTATTATAGTCTGCACCCTGCTCTTTTAACAGTTTGGCAAGTTTAATAATCCATTCTTCATTATATATTTTGTATATGAAGTTAATAGCAATAAAGGTTTCAAACCAACGAAACTCGCCCCAAAGAAACAGTTTGATTGTACCGTTTTCGAGCAGTTCATAATAGTTTTTAAGCACCCTGTATACAACCGACGGTATTCTTTCATCCTTAGAGCACTCATAATAAACAACGAGTACCTTTGTAATAAGCTGTACTGCCCAGTTATCGTATGTAGGTCTTTGCTCATCACTGCACGGACAGATCCAACCATCCTGCTTTTGGGCGGCTAAAATGGCATCAATATATTTTTGGGCGCGGTTTATCATATCCTCGTCTTCAAGTAGATATGCAAGAGGAATAAAGCCGTCCAGCCAATACGGTACTCTCTCCCAACTGTCCTTATCTCCGCCAATCCAAGCGCTATCCCGTATATCGGGCCACATTTTATCAAGATTACCGCTAAGTCCCTGAGCCTGAATTTCAAGCTGGCGTTTAAGCCAACCTTTAGGTTTAATTTCACTTGTAGTATAAAGATTCCATTTATTCATAAGAATCACCTCGCATACATTATATCAAATTGATTTTGCTAAATAAATTGTTAATAACACATAAAACATTGACAATATCACACTATTTATCTATAATGGATATGGTGATAATATGTTTGGCATTGATATGAACAAAGAAATAAAATATCTGCATTCCTCGTTACGGTTCTTTGATAAAAACGAGCATCATATCACAAGGTTTTGTGATTTTAATGTTTTGTTGCTTGTATATGAGGGTGTATTGCGTTTTTATGAGGATGGTATACCTTATGAAATCAAAGCAGGTGAATATTTTATTCAGCGAAAGGGTTTAGAACAAACCGGCGATTTGCCATGCGATGAACCGAAATATCTCTATGTACATTTTGATACCGAATGGACAGACGATAACCGTTCTCTGCCCCGCAGCGGAACTTTCAAATACGCGCATCTTAAATCTGCTATTGAAGAAATGGACACTATATCGCACAAAGATGTGCCATATATAATAAAATCCGCAAAATTCTATGAACTACTAGCGATGCTTTATAACACCAAACCTATGGATTCTATCGGAAACAAAATTGCCGATTTTATTGAAAACGAATACAAAAACAAAATCACACTTGAACTGCTGTGCGAAAGGTTTCATTTTAGCAAAAATCATATTATTAATAGTTTCAAAAAAGAATACCACATCACACCTATAACCTATTTGAATAATGCACGGCTTAAAAATGCCGAACGTTTAATTGAGGCAACATCAGAACCCATTGAAAGTATCGCGGCAGACTGCGGATATCAAAACTATTCTCATTTTTACAGACAGTTTGTACGAAAGAATAAAGTCTCCCCCGAAAAATTCCGCGAACAAAAGCGCATTGGTACAATATAAAATACCAAACAGTGTATTACAAGGATTAAAAATCATAATTTAATCAACAATTGTGTTTGTTATAGTTTTTAATGTAAAATAAATTAAAAGCAAACTTGTTATTGTATGTATTTGTGCAAACCCATATACTTCTATTAACATCGGACAACTACGAAATCTATTTACTCGATAAAGAACATACAAACGATTTAGTATCAACAACCGATGATTTAACATTTACTATGAAGAATCAAACAAACATTTTGATTAAAGAGGTATAAAAAGTAAGTATCGAAGCAAAAATTTTGCTTCGATACTTTTCTTTATGATATAATCCAATAAATAACGCCATAAACCACACTCGCC
>JAZOBW010000191.1:0-4420 GCA_045596185.1 Acutalibacteraceae bacterium
GACCGCTTGGCCTCCCGACTTCCTTCAGATATAGTGCCGATACAATACTAAAAACCGAAAACACTACGGTAACGCTTGCGGATAATACAGTATGTTATGTTCCTGCAAGGGTGGATTATACAAGAATATCAAGTAGGGATAATCTGATAGTTATACACTTTAATTCACTTAATTATTTTTCTAAAGAAATAGAACATTTCATTCCCCGAAATCCTGAAAAACTTGCCGGCCTTTTCAAGCGGGTTTTAGATTGCTGGAATGGGAAAGAGATAGGGTATATGCATACCTGCTCCGCTTTTCTTTGTGAAATATTTGCAGAAATATACAGGGAAATGCATAAGGATAATTTGTGTGACGAAAGGATAAAAAAATCAGCCGAATATATAATTAAAAATTACACGGATCCTGAAATATCAATAGCAAGCGCCGCTGAGAAGTCAAATATAAGTGAGGTGTATTTTCGCAAAATATTTAAGAATGAATTTGGTGTATCACCTAAAAAATATATAATAAATGCACGGATTAAACACGCAGTAAATCTAATCGAGAGCGGATATTATTCTTTAAGTGAAATATCGGAAATATCGGGTTTTACCGATTATAAGTATTTTTCTTCAGAGTTTCGACGTATAATGGGTGTTTCGCCCTCAAAATATCACTATAAATTCTAAAAAGGCTCGGCTATTCAGCCGAGCCTTTTAATCGTTATTCTGCTGTGGTTTTTCTTTCTCTGTATCTATATATTGCAAACAGCACCCAGATTAGTGAGAAAATCTGCGAATACAGATTTGTAGAACGGGTGATGAGGCAATAAATTATAAAAACAACATTATTGCCAACATTAAACCAACGGATATTTTGTTCTTTTTTGCAGAATACGCCTGTCATAAAAAGTACAGCGGCGAAAATGGGCAATAGATCGATAGGCTTTTTATATCCTAAAAAACCGACGGCAAGATACAAGATAAGAAAAATTATCTTTTCTGCAATATGTGTACCCTTATCAAATTTTGCCTTGTAGCAGTTTATGGAGGTTATTATTACCGAAAGGAAATTTAGATACATTGCACTTACGGCACCGGTAAAGATAAGAAAGTTAAGGCCACTCAGCAGATTTGCCAGAGCGCTGAAGAACATCATCTGCCATTTTTTCTTCATCTGTACCGATATAAGACAGCATATCGTTACCGCAATTCCGAGTATTTGAGCAAAAATATCCATTACAGAATTCTGCCGTTGGTTTGCCAACCGATAGCCTTAAGGCTGTCAACAAAAGCCTGACTGTTTTCGGCGGTCATCTGGGTCATCGGGAAGGTGGGGGTGCCAACATCGGTGCCCATAAGTGAGGTTGCGAGTTTAACAGAAGGGATAACACCGTGCTTTATAACCAGATCGATAGCACGATTTATCTTTAACTGTTGGGCAAGCGCCTTGTCCATTTCGCCGTTTTTGAAGTACTTATAAAGATCGACAAATTCGGGTAACATAAAGTTATATGTAGAACCGATACCGGCGTCTGCACCTGCGGCAAGTCCTGAAACAAGAAGTTCGTCGGGTCCGTTAATGATGTTCATTTCGCCGTGGGTCATATCTTTAAGTTTCATCAGTTCAAAAAAATTGTTGGAACTCCACTTAACGCCGGTAACATTGTCTATTTCAAAGATGCGGGCAATAAGTTTTGCCGACATATCTTTCTGTGCAGAGGGGTGATAATAGATAATGAGCGGAATGGAAACGCTTTCAGCGATTTTTTTATAATAACCAAACATATCATCTTCGGTATAGGCAAAAAACACCGGAGGAATTGCGGCAATAGCATCACAACCGGCGCGTTCAGCGTGTTTTGCGAGGTCGATAGCCTCGTCAAGGTTGACTGCGGCGATGTGGTTGATGATGGGTTTGCGACCTGCAACGCTACTCATAACTGCATCGCACATAATTTCTCTCTGTGCTCTGTCAAGAACTATGCCTTCTCCGGTGCCGCCAAGCACATAGAAACCGTCGGCACCCTGCTCAATCTGCATATCGATTACCTTTTTAACTGCCTGAGTGTTGATGGTTTTGTTGTCTTCGCAAAGAGGGGTGACCAGTGCCGGCAGAATACCGGTAAATTTAGTTGTGTTACTCATTTTTTATTCTCCCTTGGATGTATTTACTAAAAAGACATATTTATTAGGGATAAACCGCATATTTAACTTTACATATTATTCGCAATATGATAAAATAAATAGGGGAATGCGTCCCTTTTTTCGAATGAATTGTATCACATACATAATCACTATGCAATATCTGTTAAGGACAATATGAAAAAATGATGTCCCTTGGGGAAATGTTGTTATGAGAAGTTACGAATTAAATGTAAAAATATCGGATGTGGATGTAACCGTTTTTATGCAGGACGGTTTTTTCGGATTTGAAGGATTCAGTAATACTCTTCATGTTCATCATTATGCCGAGGTGCATTTTGTTGAAAGCGGCGAATTAGTGATTACGGTGGGCGGAACCTCCCACACCGTTCGCCAGGGTGAAACGGTGGTTATCCCTGCCGGAGTGTTTCATTATATCAGTTCTTGTACAGATAACACACGTCATTGTGCATTTCAGATAAGTTTGCCGGTGGAAAACTTCAGAAAGTTTACCGTGGATAAAACGGTGCTTAGATCTATGCTGGACGAGATTTCTGCCGTGGAAAACGGGGGAAAACCACTTAAACTTTCGGTGTATCTTGCACTTCTGTGCAGTAGTTTTATTGAAAAAACAAAGATTGAAATACATCAGATACAGGATAGAAAATATCTTATTTACGAATTTTTCTCACTGAATTACGATTCGGAGATATCTCTTGGTGACCTTGCGCAACGGCTTAATCTTTCTCCTAAACAAACCCAGCGCGAGGTGCTTAAATATACTGGCAATAATTTTCGCGATGAACTTTGCCGTGTCCGTATTGAGGCGGCGAAGCAGTTAATGCTTACCGAAAATATAACACTGCAGGAATGTGCCGCAAAGGTGGGGTACAAATCTTACAGCGGATTCTGGAAGGCCTATAATATGTATAGATAAAGGAGTGTTTTTATGAGCGCAAAGGTCTATTTTTCTAAAACAATTACCCCCAAAAAGGTGCTGGAACTTTACAAACTTCTCGGCAAAAAACTTGATGGCAGGGTTGCGGTAAAGGTACATTCGGGTGAAAAGGGCAATCAAAATTTTTTAAGGCCTGACTTCTGGAAGGATAAAATTGATTATGTAGGCGGAACCGTTGTCGAGTGCAATACCGCCTATGAGGGCCAGCGTGATACCACAGAAAAACACATAAAACTGATGTCCGAACACGGGTGGGACTGTCATTTTTCCGTGGATATTCTCGATGCACAGGGTCCCGATCTTAAACTTGAAATCAAAAACGGTACCGCCATAAAGGAAAACTATGTCGGCAAAAATATCGTAAACTATGATTCAATGTTGGTGCTTTCGCATTTTAAGGGTCACCCTATGGGCGGATACGGCGGTGCCATTAAACAACTTTCCATCGGGGTCGCATCGTCTTACGGCAAGAAGTATATTCACGGCGTGGGCGATACCGAAAATTTCTGGAATTCAAATCACGATTCTTTTTTGGAGGCAATGGCAGATGCCGCGTCAAGTGTTGTGGAATTTTTCGGTGGAAATATTGTTTATGTTAATGTTATGAAGAATATGAGTGTTGATTGCGACTGTTGTGCCGTTGCGGAGGATCCGTGTATTGCGGATATAGGTATCCTTGTATCTGATGACCCCATAGCCATCGACCGTGCCTGTGTTGACCTTGTTTATTCCTGCTCCGACGAGGGTAAACCTCATCTTATAGAGCGCATCGAAAGCCGCAACGGCGTTCACACCATCGATGCGGCAGAAAAACTTGGTTTTGGTACAACCGATTACGAACTGATAGAAGTGTGATGCGATGAAAACGGTCAATCGATTGATTATTTCTGCTCTGCTTTTTGCGTTGGGGATTGTTCTTCCTTTTCTAACGGGTCAAATACCACAGATAGGAAAACTTTTGTTGCCGATGCATATACCGGTATTTTTGTGTGCGTTTATCTGTGGATGGCAGTACGCTGCTGCTATAGGATTTGCCCTTCCTCTGTTGCGTTCGGCGATTTCTGTTTTTCCGATTTTTTATCCCAATGCCGTGGGAATGGCGATCGAACTTTGCACATACGGACTTATAGCGGGGCTGATATACAAATTTATAAACAGAAAAACACTTTGGGCTGTATATGCGTCTATGATACCCGCTATGTTGATAGGAAGGATTATATGGGGCATCGCCAGAGTAATGCTTGTGGGTGGAGATGTTGCGCCGTTCACATGGACGCTTTTTATTACAAGCGGATTTGTAGAGGCGCTGCCCGGAATTATTTTGCAACTGATTCTC